>NZ_JBQLID010000005.1:0-233205 GCF_056034405.1 Marinococcus sp. LNHM4E3-1
AGGATTAGCTCAGCTGGGAGAGCACCTGCCTTACAAGCAGGGGGTCGGCAGTTCGATCCTGTCATCCTCCACCATTTATTATATATCGCGGGGTAGAGCAGTCTGGTAGCTCGTCGGGCTCATAACCCGGAGGTCGTCGGTTCAAATCCGTCCCCCGCAACCAATAGGGCCTGTGGTGTAGCGGTTAACATGCCTGCCTGTCACGCAGGAGATCGCGGGTTCAAATCCCGTCAGGCCCGCCACTTTACTTTTATTCATATTGACAAACAAAATGAATAAGGTATAATTTCATTCGAGTCGTAAACATTTCACTCGAAATCAATCATTCAATATGGCTCGATAGCTCAGTCGGTAGAGCAGTGGACTGAAAATCCTCGTGTCGGCGGTTCGATTCCGTCTCGAGCCACCATTTAAAAAACGCCGGTCTAGCTCAATTGGTAGAGCAACTGACTTGTAATCAGTAGGTTGGGGGTTCAAGTCCTCTGGCCGGCACCACGTGGAGGGGTAGCGAAGTTGGCCAAACGCGGCGGACTGTAAATCCGCTCCTTCGGGTTCGGCGGTTCGAATCCGTCCCCCTCCACCACTTATACAGGGGTATAGTTTAATGGCAAAACAGCGGTCTCCAAAACCGCCAATGTGGGTTCGATTCCTACTACCCCTGCCATTTTTAATGTGTTATGTTCATATGGCGGTTGTGGCGAAGTGGTTAACGCACCGGATTGTGGTTCCGGCACGCGTGGGTTCAATTCCCACCAATCGCCCCATATTGGATAATGGGCTATAGCCAAGCGGTAAGGCATCGGGTTTTGGTCCCGTGATGCGCTGGTTCGAATCCAGCTAGCCCAGCCAATTGCGGAAGTAGTTCAGTGGTAGAACACCACCTTGCCAAGGTGGGGGTCGCGGGTTCGAATCCCGTCTTCCGCTCCATTATTAACATAAGCATTGAGCCATTCTCTGGAATGGCGGTATAGCCAAGTGGTAAGGCACGGGTCTGCAAAACCCTTATCCCCCGGTTCGAATCCGGGTACCGCCTCCATTATTAAAGAGAAGCAAACGCCTGCCGGGGTGGTGGAATTGGTAGACACACAGGACTTAAAATCCTGCGGTTGGTCATCAACCGTGCCGGTTCGAGTCCGGCCCTCGGTACCATTTTTCAGTTAAACGGCGAAGTGGCGGAACCGGTAGACGCGCTTGACTCAAAATCAAGTGTCCTCTGGACGTGTGGGTTCGAGTCCCACCTTCGCTACCATTTAACGAGTCAGGAAGACGTTTCTAAAGGGAAACGTTATTTTTATGTTTAATTTTAAATACCGAAGCTGACCATAAAGAAAAAGTCTTTCCTTTTCAAAAAAAGGAAAGACTTTTTTTATAATCATGAAGAGAACTCCCAAACAGGAGAAGCTGCCCGCAGCAGTCGGCTTTCTGAGGTGCCGCCATGTATTTGAGTAAACATGTCCCCGACCGCCTGGGTGAGTTCAGCAGCAGACTCTTTGGAAAGCTGGGGCCGCATAAAGGTTAATTGTATTGCTGTCGTAGTTGAACGACTGGTCCGGCTGTAAAGACTTGGCCCGCTTAATGAGCCCAGTGTTTTCTTGCGGTCCTTGGCTATAATCTGTCCGTACATCGGATGGACATGGTTTTCACTAATCTTAAGCTCATCCTGTTCAACGCCGAAACCGATTTTCAAATAATCGAAGACAGTATCTGCATCGATTAATATAATCGGGGTTTCATACTGCAGGTTAAAAAAATGAATGAGGTCTTCCCCGGAATGCTCGGAGGGAGTGGTATTATTTTCCTGTAGGTTTTTGTACAGCTGCTCGTGAAGAGGTGGGAGAGACCGGTCGATAAGTCCTGCCTGTTCTAATATTTGTTGCCACTGCCGAACACCTGTATAGTCATAGATAGACTGGTCAAGCAGGTCCATCTGGATTTGTTTATGAAAGAAGTCCACCCGCCCCCGAAGCATCCCCGGGGAGTCATCAATAACGATGTCACGGTAGATGTTGACGCCGCATTGAAAAGAAGGAATAATTTTAAAAACAGAAGAAGAAATAGAAATGTCTTTGATCATATACATCCCCCTTTGTGTCTAGCTCATAGTGTATCATATCACTTTTACAGACTCCGGCGAAACGATTTATAAAGGAGGGCCGTCCATGCGAACGGCAGAGGAATTAAAAGAGGAGATTCAGGTGTTTGCAGAGTCTATCGGTATCGATAAAGTAGGCTTTGCTTCTGCTTCTCCCTTTGTGACTTTAAAAGCGAGGCTGAAAGAACAGCAGCGGCTGAACTACCAGTCGGGCTTTGAAGAAGACGACATTGAAAAAAGAACGCACCCCGAGCTGCTTCTGACTGAAGCAACAACGATTATCTCTATTGCCCTCGCATATCCGACGAAGCTTCCAGAGGCTCCAAAAAATCGTCCTGGAGCACGCAGGGGCCAATTTTGCAGGGCCTCCTGGGGTAAGGATTACCATGACGTTCTGCGGGATAAATTAAACCAGCTGGAGGCCTTTATACAAGAAACCGTGCCTGGGGCCGAATGCAAATCCATGGTTGATACCGGTGAACTATCGGACCGGGCGGTTGCAGAGCGCGCCGGGATTGGATGGAGTGGCAAAAACTGCGCCATTATCACTCCGGAGTTTGGTTCGTATGTATATTTAGGCGAAATGATTACGACGCTGTACCTGCCGGAGGATACACCCCTGATGGATCAATGCGGCACGTGCAACCGATGTGTGGATTTATGTCCAACGGATGCTTTGATCCAGGGTGGGCAGCTTGACGCGAAAAAATGTATCGCTTATCTGACGCAGACGAAGGAATCCCTGCCGGAGCGCTACCGCCATAAACTAGGCAATAGATTATACGGCTGTGACACCTGTCAGCAGGTGTGCCCGGAAAATAAAGGTGTGGATTTTCATAATCATCCAGAGTTTGAACCCGACCCGGAAGTGGTCAAGCCGCTGCTTGAGCCTTTACTAACCATTTCCAACAGAGAGTTCAAAGAAAAATTTGGGTATATTGCGGGCTCCTGGAGAGGAAAAAAACCAATTCAGCGTAATGCGCTGATCGCCCTCGGCCATATGAAAGAAAAATCCTCGATACCAACGATTATACAGCTTCTCCATAACGATCCGCGGCCGGTCATTCGCGGTGCCTGTGCCTGGGCTTTGGGAGAAATGCCTACGCAGGAAGGGATGGTGGCCCTGCACAGTGCTAACAGCAGAGAAGAAGAGGCAGAAGTGCTTGAAGAGATTGCAAAAGCATTGGATAAAACCTCCCCGGAACGAGTATAATAGAAGAAAACGTAATAAGGAGGGTCTTCATGGAGGCTTGGGCTGCATCACAAGCAATTGGTGATATCGGTGAAGTGACCATAGTATTATATGAAGGTCGTATCTGTATGCTGAATTTCGGTTCCTTGGAAGAAAATGAAGACCGGATAAAGCTTTGGCTGAAGAAGCATATTGGTGCTTCCTGCGGACTGCGGAAAGAGCTGCACCCCGTGCACGCAGACGTGTTTCGGGAGCTCGAAGAATATGCAGCGGGTGAACGCACAACGTTTACCGTATCGCTCGATATGAGAGGAACGTCTTTTCAAAAGAAAGTGTGGCAGGCACTTCAGAGTATTCCTTATGGAGCGACAAAATCATATGCAGAAATTGCTGAAAAGGCCGATTCCCCGAAAGCTTTTCGGGCAGTGGGAATGGCTAACAACAAAAATCCAGTTTCCATAATCGTGCCATGCCACCGGGTCATTGGGAAAGATGGAAAAATGGTAGGCTTCGGCAGCGGAGTACACTTAAAAGAAACACTGCTCGAATTAGAAAAAGCGCAGGCAGTTTCGCGGTAGGAAAAGAAGGAGAGAGCGACTTGGCTTTACATGTAGTATTATTTCAACCAGAAATACCGGCGAACACCGGAAATATTGCAAGAACATGCGCAGGAACAGACACCCACCTGCACCTGATACGGCCGCTCGGTTTTTCCACGGAAGACCGGATGCTGAAGCGGGCAGGCTGTGATTACTGGCCAAATGTGCAGATTCACTATTATGATTCACTCGAAGAATGGATGGATACGTATCCGGAAGCGGAGTTCTTCTTTGTAGAAACAGTAGGGTCATCGTCGTATGCCGTTCATGACTATTCAGATCCTGTGAAAGACTATTTTTTTGTGTTTGGACGTGAAACAACCGGTCTGCCGGAATATGTAACAGAAAAGTTTCAGGAAAATTGCATCCGGATACCCCAGAATGATAAAGTCCGTTCCTTGAATTTGTCCAATACGGCCGCTATTTTAGTTTATGAAGCACTCCGCCAGCAGGCATTTCCACAATTACAATAATGAAAGAGGGATCAAGATGTACGTTGTTATAAATGAACTCGAGGTACCAGAAGAAGCAAAAGAACAAATCCAGGAACGCTTCGGTGCCAGCGCTGAAAAAATGAATCAGGTACCGGGATGTCTGGAATTTTTGTTTCTAGATGAAGCGACCGAAGATGGAAAACAGCTTGTTTTCACCAAATGGGAAACCAGGGAAGATTTTGAAAACTGGCTCGAAAGTGACTCATTTAAGTCCTCTCACCGTGCAGGAGGGCAGGAGAAAAGAGAGAGTGCAGCTACCGGTAACCAGATCCGCCAGTTTCGCGTAGTCCATGCCAGTTAAAACCGGAGGCCCGTGGTGAAAAATGCATATTTAACCAGTCACTTTCCGATTCTTGCCATTTTATTTTTTTGTTTATCCTTTGGCATTTGGTCGCAGCAGTATATCGCCGCCTTTTTAGAATCAGCCGGCATTTATCAGGGAATGCTCGAATTTTTCTCAGACAGTGGCATTAAATTGACCATGCTTTTTGTGCTGATGCTTGCGTTTTTTATGATTATTGCTGCATTAAAATTAATTTCAGACACGATGATGGGGCTGTCACTGTTATTTTTTTTGAGTGAAGAAAAAGGGGATAGCCGCTCCTATCTTCAGAGCTGCGCCTGGATTTATTTAATGGCAGGGGGCGTGTCGCTGTTCCTTACTTCTCATCTCTATGTACTTGGAGGGCTTTTCATAGGAGCGACGCTTGTTTCCTTTGTCTATTTGATCATCCGACTGGCTCCTTCCCTTCGTTTTGCCGGAGTGGCTGGTTTTTTGCTTCTTCATCTATCCTTCTGGGGGCTTTTTATTTTTGGTACAGGGTACGCCGGTTTGCGGCTGTACAATAGTTTTCTACATAGTTTGCCAGTATAAAAAAAGCGGACGGCTAAGGCTGTCCGCTTTTTTTATATAGTAAGGGGTACATCGCTTTCCAGAAAGAGAGGGCGCTGTCTTCAGGATCTAAAGGACGGGGGTCGTCGTATCCGTGCCAGACTCCCATGGTATATCTGCTGTCATAGCCGGCAAACCAGCTGTCTTTAGTATTGTTTGATGTACCGGTTTTCCCGCTGACGTCTTCAAAATCTTTCAAGGTTGAAGCCGTGCCTGAAACGGCAGTGGTGCGAAGGGCTTCACGCATCTGGTCATTTGTTTCCGGAGACCATACAATTATTTCCTTCTTTTCCCACTCAAATAAGATTTCTCCATTTGCATCAGTAACAGAAGTGATAGCGCGCGGCGGCTCATACGTGCCACCGTTGGAAAATACGGTATAAGCACTCGTCAATTCTACCGGGGAGACCCCGTGTTCAATACCGCCGAGGGCGGCAGCGTATTGCCTGTCTTCCGTGGTTAATTTTTGCCACTCAAATTTTTCAAGATAGTGAAAGGAAGATTCCAGCCCGGTTTGATGCATGAGACGAAGAGCGGAGGTATTGTAGGAAAAGGCAAGGGCATGTTCAATCGTTACCCTATCCTTTGCCGTTCCGCCTTCATTTGCGGGACAATAGGAGGCTACGCAGTATTTCTTTGTGGAAACCAGGTCGTTAATAGAGCGCTCTTTTTCTTCAAGGTATGGCCCGTAGACGAGCAGCGGCTTCCACACCGAGCCTGGCTGCCGGTATGCCTGAAAGGCCCTGTTAAATTCATGTTCCCGATAATCTGCCCCGCTGCTTATGGCCGTAATAGCGCCGGCCTCGTGATCAGCAATGACAGCGGCTCCTTCAATGCCCCGCTGCTGCCAGTAGGAGCGGGATTTTTCTGTGAGCATGGTCTGGAGCTCAGAGTCCATGGCGGTATGGATAGTAATGCCGGATTGAAGGAGCTGTTCTGTTCGTGTGTTCAGCTCTTCGTAAAGAGCTTCTTTTTCGCTTTCCGATGCCTGACTGATCTGTTCAGTCCATCCTTCATTTTGTGCAACGAGCTGTCTGAATTCATGTTTTACATAATCAGTGTAATCAGGATAAGGGTTGGCTTTGCTTTTTTGTAAGTCCACAGAGACAGTTTCCTGAACGGCCCGTGAATTTTCCTCATCAGTTACAGCACCCGTCTCTTCCATTTTATCCAGGATCCACTGCTGCCGCTCCCGCGTATGGTCCGGATGATCAATGGGGTGGTAGTAGGACGGGTTGGCTGGAATGGCAGCGAGAAAAGCTGTTTGTGCTAGCGAGAGGTCACTGCTTGGTTTACCAAAATAAGAAAGACTCGCCGTTTCAAATCCGTAAATTCCTTCGCCAAAATAAATAGTATTCATATACATTTCCAGAATTTCATTTTTTGTATAGGTTTGTTCAAGCTGATAGGCAAACAGCACTTCGGCAACCTTTCGTTCATACGTCTGCTGATGGTTAAAATAAATATTTCTTGTCGCCTGCTGGGTAATCGTACTTGCGCCTTCTTCAATACCTCCGCTGCTGGTATTGCTTATAAGAGCCCGGACAACGCCTAAAGGGTCAATGCCCTGATGCTCGTAATACTTTTGGTCTTCCGTTGCAATAAAAGCAGCTCTTGCACGTTCAGGAAAATGGGGGAGGGATACGTACCTCCGGTTTTCCCCGGGCTGAAATTCAGCAATTTGACTGCCCTGCCGGTCGGTCACGTAGCTGTTCTGGGCAATGGGCACGCCGGAGACGTCAATCTGCTCTTCGAGGAAAGAAGAGAGAGCCTGGGTACTGCTCATCTCCTTTGCAAACAACCAGGAAACGATGGTCCCGCCGATGATAAACAACAGTATCCATAGAAGCCCTAAAATTTTTCTCATGTGTGTAATTCCTTCGCTTAAGGATATTTATTATATCGACAAAGAGAGCTTTAAGGTTTAAAAAGGAAAAGAAAGTATATGTATAAATATGATATAATGCCTCTAGTCTGCGCGGATTTTCGGTTTGCCCGCCTGCAGAAACCGTGCTAAAGTAAAAAGGCAGATAGAAACGGAGGAAGTCGGTAATGACGAATTGGTCAAAAGAAATATGGGATTGGATTAAAGTAATCGTCGTCGTCGTTTTAATCGTCGTCATTGTGCGCGGCTTCTTGTTTGCCAACTATGTTGTCAGTGGACCTTCCATGCTTCCGACAGTGGAAGACGGGCAGCGGATGATTATTAACAAGATCGGATATGCCTTTTCGGAGCCCGAACGCTCAGATATCATTGTTTTTCATGCGAATGAAAACAGTGACTATATTAAAAGAGTGATCGGCCTTCCAGGAGATACGGTGGAGTACAGGGACGATACGTTATATATTAACGGAGAAGCTCAGGAAGAGCCGTACTTAGAAGAATTTCAAAACCAAACGAGCGGAGAGTTCACTCAGGATTTTACGCTTGAAGGAGTGACCGGTGAAACAACCGTGCCGGAAGACAGCTATTTTGTAATGGGTGACAACCGCCCTCGTAGTGAAGACAGCAGAGCCAGCGCTGTCGGTTTTGTAGATGAGGACCAGATTGTGGGAGAGGCGAGTATCAGATACTGGCCGCTCGATGATTTCACCTTCAGTCCATAAAAAGAGCTTCAGCAGGCAGCACCTGCTGAAGCTCTTTTTGATGGCTTATAATTTTTATTAATTTCCGGGAGAACTGTCCCAGTGTGCTTCAATAAATTCGTCCCGGCCGGAGAGGGCGCGGTCTTTTTTATATGCTTCCCTTTCCTTCTTATAAAAGTTCTGGTGGGATTCCTCAGCCGGATAAAAAGGTTCCGCCGGCCGGATCTCCGTAACTACGGGGGCACGGAACCGGCCGCTTTCTTCTACCTGCTGCCTCGATGCTTCCGCCAGCCGGCGCTGTTCTTCGGTATGATAGAAAATGGCCGTCTGGTATTGAGGCCCGCGGTCGTGAAACTGACCATGGGGGTCTGTCGGATCAATTTGAGGCCAGTATAGATCGAGCAGCTGCTGATAGGAAAACAACGCAGGGTCAAACTCAATCTGAACTGCTTCTCTATGCCCTGTTGTTCCAGCTTTCACCTCATCGTACGAAGGATGCGCAACGCTGCCGCCGGTATAGCCGGAGGTAATGGATATAATGCCGGGAAGCTCGTCAAACGGCTGCACCATACACCAAAAACACCCGCCGGCAAAGGTTGCCAGTTCTTTATTTTTTGTCTCGTTTTGCTGGGTCATTGCGAACACCGTCCATCACCTGTATAGTATTTTTTGTATTTGTGTAAAGTATAGCACAGCAAAAAGAAGTCGTAATTCAAAAAGCCTGAACACGAAAGACAAATAAAGGAGGGAAGATATGCTTACCGGCCAAAAAATTCTGCCAGCAGCCCGTAATGAAAGGGAGTTTGAAAAAGCACTCAAAACCTCCGGGCAGTACGTGGTCATTTTGAATGTGCATCTGGCGAAGCTTAAAAGCCTGATGCAGTTAAGCAAACGGGCAGATAAAAAAGTACTGCTGCATGCAGATCTGGTCCAGGGACTTGCTCATGATGATTCCGCGGCTCAGTTTTTATGCCAGAATATCCGCCCGGACGGATTAATCAGTACCCGCAGGCAGATTCTTACAACCGCTAAAAAAAACAATCTTATTACGGTGCAGCGTTTGTTTTTGCTGGATTCCCTGGCACTTGAAACAAGTTTTAAGCTGCTTGAAGACATTAAACCGGATATGGTAGAGCTTCTGCCGGGTATTGTACCGTCCATGATTAAGGAAGTAGCCGAAAATAAAAATGTACCTGTTATTGCAGGTGGTCTGATTCGTTCGCAGGAAGAAGTTTCTGCCGCCTGGAACGCAGGAGCATCGGCCATATCGACGACGGAAAAATCATTATGGCCAATATAGAGAATAGAAAAGTGGAGGAAACAACGATGACTGAAAAGAAATACATTCTCGCAATCGACCAGGGAACAACCAGTTCAAGAGCTATATTGTTTGATCAGGAAGGCCAGATTGTAGGCAGCGAACAGCGTGAATTGGAGCAGTATTTCCCCCGTGCCGGCTGGGTGGAGCACAATGCCAATGAAATCTGGTCCGGGGTGCTCGGCTGCATTGCCGGAGTGCTTGAAAACAATGAAGTTTCTCCAAAGCAGATCAGCGGCCTCGGTATTACTAATCAACGTGAAACTACAGTAGTGTGGGATAAGCACACGGGAAAACCGGTGTACCATGCCCTAGTATGGCAGTCCCGGCAGACCGCTTCGATCTGTGAGGAATTAAAGCAGCAGGGATATGAAAAAATGGTAAGAAGCAAAACGGGCCTGCTGCTTGATCCTTACTTTTCGGGAACGAAAGTAAAATGGATTCTCGATAATATTGAGGGAACAAAGGAAAAAGCAGAACAGGGAGAGCTGTTGTTTGGTACGATCGATACGTGGCTGATTTGGAGGTTAACCGGAGGAAAAGCTCACGTAACGGATTATTCCAATGCTTCACGCACGATGATGTTTAACATCTATGATTTAACCTGGGATGAGGAGCTTCTGAAAATGCTTGATATTCCGGAAACGATGCTTCCGGAAGTGAAGTCGTCGTCGGAAATATACGGCCATACCGTGGATTACCACTTCTTCGGTGAAGAAATACCAATCGCTTCGGCTGCGGGAGATCAGCATGCAGCGTTGTTCGGACAGACATGCTTTGATGAGGGCATGGTAAAAAATACTTACGGAACCGGCTGCTTTATGCTGATGCAGACAGGAGAGACTCCGATTCATTCTGACAATGGACTGCTTACCACCATCGCATGGGGACTCGACGGAAAAGTGAAATATGCCCTCGAGGGAAGTATATTTGTAGCAGGTTCAGCTGTACAGTGGCTGAAGGACGGGATGCGTCTGATTGACTCTTCCTCTGCTTCTGAAACCTATGCCCTGCGTGTGAACGACAGTGAGGGTGTGTACGTTGTGCCGGCCTTTACCGGCCTTGGGGCACCTTATTGGGACAGTGAGGTTCGGGGAGCTGTATTTGGCCTCACCCGCGGCACCGAAAAAGAACATTTTATCCGGGCGACCCTTGAAGCGCTCGCGTATCAGACGAAAGACGTGCTTGATGTTATGAGGGAGGACGCGGGCATGGAAGTAAAAACATTGCGTGTTGACGGCGGCGTTGTACCGAACAACTTCCTCATGCAGTTTCAGTGCGATATGGCTGAAGTACGGGTGGAGCGCCCGTACGTATTGGAAACGACGGCACTGGGGGCGGCTTATCTTGCAGGCCTTGCTACAGGCTTTTGGAAAAACAAAGAAGAGCTTATGGATAAATGGGAGCTCGAAAAATCGTTTGATGTGCATATGGAAGACGAAAAGCGGGAAGAACACTATGCAGGGTGGAAAAAAGCGGTTGATGCAGCACGTGCGTTTAAGTAAACATATCGGTTGCATTTGAATGAAAGAGCGATTACAATTAGGTTAAGTTAATAAATGGTCGGAGATGCAGAGAGACCGCAGATACCCTTCACCCTAGAAGAGGAGATCTGCGGTCTTTTTTACTCTCTGATATTGTAAAAGGGGATGAAATGAATGGCAGATCAGCATTTTTCAGCACTATCACGTAAATCACGTTTGAAAAATATGACAGAGACCCACCTCGACGTGCTCGTTATCGGAGGCGGCATTACCGGAGCGGGCATTACACTGGACGCCACAGCCCGTGGTCTTAACACGGCCTGCATTGAAATGCAGGACTTTGCAGCAGGTACTTCCAGCCGTTCCACTAAGCTTGTACACGGGGGACTGCGTTACCTTGAACAGTTTGAAATTAAACTTGTAGCCGAGGTAGGAAGAGAGCGGGCCATCGTGTATGAAAATGCGCCTCACGTAACCGAGCCGGAGTGGATGCTTCTCCCAATCGTAAAAGGTGGAAACCTTGGGAAAACATCTACCTCGTTCGGCCTGCAGGTGTACGACCGTCTGGCTCAGGTAAACAAGCACGAGCGCCGCTACATGCTCAACAAAAAAAGAACTCTGGAAAAAGAACCACTACTCCGCGAAGAAAATCTTCTCGGCGGGGGCGTCTATGTTGAATACCGTACGGACGATGCAAGACTGACCCTGGAAGCAATGAAAAAAGCTGTGGAGCTCGGCGCAGACGCCGTTAACTATGCCAAAGCAACTGATCTTTTATATGACAATGGCAAGCTCGTCGGTGTCGAAGTGAAAGACTTGATTAATAACGAAACCCACCGCATTTATGCGGACCATGTTGTGAACGCTGCCGGCCCATGGGTGGATACGCTCAGAAAAGTAGACGGCTCCAACAAAGGCAAACTCCTGCATCATACAAAAGGGATCCATCTTGTGTTTGATCTCAGCCGCTTCCCGCTCCGCCAGGCTACGTATTTTGACGCTCCGGACGGACGGATGATCTTTGCGATTCCACGCGGAAATAAAGCGTACGTAGGCACGACAGATACGGATTACGGTGCAAACCTGGAAGAGCCGCGCGTGTCCAGGGAAGACCGCGACTATATTTTAGAAGTCACAAATTATGAATTCCCAACCCTGAAGCTGAAGGCAGAAGATGTGGAATCGAGCTGGTCCGGCATTCGTCCGCTCATTCAGGAGGAAGGAAAATCAGCCTCTGAAATCTCCCGTAAAGATGAAATTTTCATTTCGGATTCCGGACTGATTTCCATCGCAGGCGGTAAACTGACCGGCTACCGCAAAATGGCAGAGCGGATTGTCGACGTAGTAGTTGATAAGATGAATATTCACGCACCGTGCCCAACCCAGGACATCCGGCTTTCCGGCGGTGAAGTGGGCGGATCTTCCGGCTATGAAACCTTCGCCGTTAAAGAAGCGTACCGCGGCGAAGCGCTTGGAATGACCAGAGATGAAACAGAAGATCTGTTCCGCTTCTACGGGGCGAACGGCCTGAAAATGCTTGAGCTGCTCGAAGAGAACCTTGAAGAAGCGAAAAACAGCGGTATGCCGTTAAAGCTCGCTGCACGGCTGTTGTACGCGCTTGAGTATGAAATGGCAGTTACACCGCTTGACTTCCTGAACAGAAGAACGGCCTTCCTTTTCTTTGATATGCCGGAGCTGAAGCGCTGGAAAGAACCGGTAACGGCATTTATGAAGAAATCGTTGAACTGGTCCGAGGAAGAAACAAAAGCCTACACTGAAGAGCTTGAGTCCGAAATTGCCTATGCGACGAAGCCTTATGAAGACGTTGAGGATCAAAAAGCCAGGGAAAAACAAGCAAATTAAAGAAATAGCATAAAAACGCCTGCTCTTTAACCGGAGCGGGCGTTTTGTTTTGGAAAGGAGAAAAGAACGAATACCGGAAAACCATGGTAGAAATACGTGCTTTCTTATATACTGGTAACAGGCATATTTACTGAGAAATACAATAAACGCTTCAGGAGTGATTGTACATATGAGTTGGACGGACCACTGGAATCGATGGAAAAACCATGCGTTTATAGAAGAAGCGTGGAAAGAAAAGCTTCACGAACTGGATGAAACAAATGCGGAGGATTACTTTTATCAATACCTGGCGTTTGGAACCGGGGGGATGCGTGGAGAACTCGGGCCTGGAACGAATAGAATGAATACATACACGATCCGCCGGGCAGCAGAAGGGCTTGCGCGTTATATTGAAAACGCCGGAGCTGAAGCAAAGTCCAGAGGGGTGGCTGTTGCGTTTGACCCGCGACACTATTCGGAAAAGTTTGCGCTTGAAACAGCACAGACGCTCGGGGCACACGGTATCCAGGTATACTTGTTTGAAGATCTGCGCCCGACTCCGGAGCTCTCGTTTGCGGTGCGCAGAACCTATGCATTTGCCGGTGTAGTAATTACAGCAAGTCATAATCCGCCGGAATATAACGGGTTTAAAGTTTACGGTGAAGATGGGGGACAGTTCCCGCCGGGGCCTGCAGACGAGTTGATCACCTACGTGGAATCGGTCGAAAATGAGCTGGAAATCCGGGTCAAGGACAGCGGAGACATGCAGGAGGAAGGCCTGCTCGTGATGCTGGGCGAAGAAACTGATGCAGCTTATGACAAGGCGCTTCAGTCCATTCTGCTGCAGCCGGAGATGATCAAAGAAAACGGCAGCGATTTGAATGTAGTGTTCACCCCGCTGCACGGAACAGCGAAGGATCCGGTGCTGCGGGCACTCTCTGCAGCTGGTTTTCACAACGTATCGACAGTGGAGGAGCAGTTAACGCCTGATCCGGAATTTTCCACCGTGCAGAGCCCGAATCCTGAAGAAAAAGAGGCTTTTGCAAAAGCTATCCAAGTAGGTGAAAACAGCAACGCGGATATACTGATTGGCACCGATCCTGACGCAGACCGGATTGGTCTGGCGGCAAAAGACAGCAGCGGAGAGTTTGCGGTGCTCACTGGAAACCAGACCGGGGCGCTTCTTCTTGATTATCTTCTTATGCAAAAGACAGAGGCAGGAGCCCTTCCGGCAAACGGCATAGTGATGAAAACGATTGTCACTTCTGAACTGGGAAGAGCTATAGCAGAGCATTACGGTCAGGCATGCGAGGATACGCTCACCGGGTTTAAATTCATTGGTGAAAAAATCAAAACCTATAATGAAACAGGAGAATACGCCTTTCAGTTTGGTTATGAGGAATCCTACGGATATTTGATCGGAGACTTTGTACGCGATAAAGATGCGGTGCAGGCGGCGCTTTTAATTGCGGAGATGGCCCTGTGGCATAAGAAGCAGGGGCGCACTGTGTATGAAGGGCTGATGGATATTTACAGTCGTTTTGGATATTTCATGGAAGGGCTGGATTCCTTAACGAAAAAAGGAAAAGAAGGCGCTGTGCAAATTGATCATCTGATCGAAACGTTCCGCAAGGAGCCGCCTGAGCGGGTGAGTGACGCTTCTATTCAGAAGGTGGAGGATTACAAAACAGGAGAACGCACGTACTTGCTTGAAAATGGGAAAACAGAACCTATTCAGCTTCCGTCTTCGAATGTGCTGAAGTTTTTTACAGATGATGAATCCTGGTTCTGTCTCCGGCCTTCAGGCACAGAGCCGAAAGTGAAATTTTATTTCGGTGTTAAGGGAGAGACGTTCAAGCAGACAGAGGAAAAGCTACTTCAGCTGAAAATGGATGTTATGGCAATGGTGCATGAACGTCTCGAAGATTAAGAAAACCTGTAGAGCAAAAAGAAGGCGCCGCCTGTTTTTGCCTTCTGACGGATCAAAAGGAGGTCGCTTTGCATGCAGTCATGGGTAGAAGACTATTTGCACATTTTGAAGCTGAAAATAGAACAGCCGGATGTTCGGTTTTTGACAAAATTGATTCGCTCCCATCTGCAGCAGTTTCCATTTGAAAACGTAGGTAAATTAATTGAAGCAGGGGAGAATGCAGAAAATAGGGCACCGATGTCAGTTGATTCATTTTTGTACCGGCGCCAGGTCTACCAGATGGGGGGCACATGCTATACGTTGAATATTCACTTTCAACAGCTGCTGGAGGCACTGGGGTTCTCCACCCGGCTCATTTATTTGAATGAAGACCACGTGTCGGTCCGGGTGGAAACAAACCAGCCGGGGTCTCCCCCTTATTTTGTAGACGTAGGTACGACCGCTCCGTTATTTGAGCCGATCCCTCTTCGCAGGGGGATAGAGCGCTCAAAAAAATTTGACGGCGAGCAGTTGATATTTCATTATCAGAAAGAGGCACGGCTGTACCGTTATATACGTATGAAAGACGGGAAGCAGGCGGATGAGTCGTGGGCGTTTGATCCTGACACAGAAGCAGGGGAGACAGATATGCGGGAGAAGGTCGGCAGGTCTTACGGCCCGGGCGCGCCGTATATGAACCAGCTGCGTCTGCAGCTTTGGGTCCCGGAAAAATATCTGCTGCTGTCTTTGAAAAACAATAAACTTATTGCCCGAAAAGCAAATGGCGCCACTGTGACAAAATATATACATGATTTTCCGGCTCTTGAACGGGTGGTTCAGGAGGATTTTCGCCTGCATTATCTGCCGGTTCTTCAGGCAGCTTCACAGCTCGAAAAACGTATGTCCTGGGCGTTCTAATAAAAAATGCTCCAGCTGATCATTTCAGCCGGAGCATTTTTTATTTAATTAGAAGCGGACGTCAAAGGATTCATTATGGTCGACAGAATCAAGGTCGGACGTTTCGAGGCGCTCTACCGTGGAAAAAGGGCTGCCTTCCTGTACTGCGACAAGAAAGCGGTCCATGTCCTGGGGCGTTCCTTCGGCTTCAATTTCAACAGCTCCGTTTGATTTGTTACGGACCCAGCCGTGAATGTTATGTTTAACTGCTTCTGACTGGGTGAACTGCCGGAAGCCAACGCCCTGGACGTTTCCGTGTACTTCTACATGATAGCGTTTCATTTGCATGCTCCTTTCTGCGGTTCATACTTTTTTAAAATGCTGCTGAAACCAGTGGTCCTGTTCTGGCGAAGGATGCTCACTGATTACATGCATCACGTCTTCTTCGTCGGTAGCCATCCAGACCCCGCTGTCATCAAAAAAGCCCGGGTATATATAGCCGTGACGAAAAAGCAGCTGGGGTGGATAAATTTCGACGACATCCATTTCGACGTGCTTATAAACACTTTTCGTGCATTGAAATAGTTCCAATTTGGTCACCTGCTTATTTTCGGCCTGGGAGCCGAAAACATATTTAAGACTGGGGAGCGCGGTGGCGGTAGGCAGTGTGGTTTACAGAACCAACATGTTCGTTCAGCTGGAAGGAATCCTGAATAGAAGCCTGAATGAACTGTTTTGCTGTATGAATTGCTTCCCGTACACTCTTTCCATTTGCAAGCTCCGCAGTAATAGCAGCAGAGAACGTACAGCCGGCACCGTGAGTATACTCCGTATTAATTTTTTCGGATTCGATATATTCAAAGCTGTTACCGTCATAAAGCACGTCAATTGACTTCTCTGCTCCGGTTTCTCCACCGCCTTTAATAATAACAAAGGACGGGCCGAGCTGATAAATTTTTTCGGCAGCTGCTTTCATATCTTCAAGTGATTGCGGCAGGGACACCTGGGCAAGCTGGGAGGCTTCAAATAAATTAGGAGTCACAATAAATGCCTTTGGCACAAGCGTGTCACGCAAATAAGCATCCATTTCCGGATTGACTGGCTCATCGGCGCCTTTACATACCATCACCGGGTCCACAACCAGCTGTTCTATATGGTGCTCATCTAATTTTTTCGCTACGAGCTCGATGACTTCCTTTGAGCCGAGCATCCCTGTTTTTGCGGCTTGAACCCCAATCCCTTTTAACACTGTGTCCAGCTGTGCTTCGAGCGTGGCCGTATCGATAGGATAGACGCGGTGAAACCAGTCGTTATCAGGGTCCTGGGCCACAATGGTAGTAAGGGAAACCATTCCGTAGGTGCCGAGCTCCTGAAATGTTTTTAAATCTGCCTGGATGCCGGCGCCTCCACTTGTATCGGAGCCGGCTATCGTCAGCGTTTTAGGTAGACTCATAATAATCTCCTTTCAAAAAGTGATAAAAAAGCTATTCTGCCCATTCGCCGTTCCGGAATACGGGCTCTTTTGTACCGTCGGGAAGAATGCCGTCTATATTCATATTTTCATTTCCAATCATAAAATCAACATGGATGATACTTGTGTTTAAACCAGCCTGTGCCTTCTCCTCTTTGTTCATTTCCGGGCCATTTTCCACATTAAAAGCATATGCACTGCCGAGCGCAATATGGTTGGAGGCATTTTCATCAAATAACGTGTTGAAAAATAAAATGCCAGACTGTGAGATAGGGGAGCTGTGCGGAACGAGGGCTACCTCCCCAAGACGGGCAGCACCTTCATCTGAATTGATCAGGTGACGGAGAGTTTCTTCACCTTCGCCGGCTTCCATGTCCGTGACAGCACCGTCCTTGAAATGCAGCGTAAATCGGTCAATAACGCTGCCGCCGTAGTTCAATGGTTTAGTATTGGTTACGTGCCCGTTAACGAAATCCTTATGCGGAGCAGTAAATACTTCTTCTGTCGGCATGTTTGGAATGAACGAAACGCCCGAGGAATTAGTGCTCCCGCCGCCGGCCCAAACGTGTCCTTCCGGCAGGCCGATTTCAAGGTCGGTGCCTGGAGCGGTATAATGAAGTGATTTATATTTTTTGGCGTTAAGCCATTCCACCTTGGCCCGCAGGGTACGGTTGTGGTCGTCCCACGCCTGTACCGGGTCTTCTGTGTCTGCCCGCACAGCGCTGAAGATCCGTTCCCAAAGCAGATCGATGGCCCGGTCTTCGGGTTCGTCCGGGAAAACTTTTTTTGCCCATCCTGCAGAAGGGGTGGAAATCACAAGCCAGCTGACGCGGTCAGCCTGAATATAATCCCGGAACCCTTCCATAGCAGCGCCGGCTGCGTTGTTCGCATTGGCAATTTTATCGGGGTCAACCCGCTTCAGGAGATCCGGATCGGTGGATTTGACCGTGATAAAAGCTGCACCTTCACGGGCCAGCTGTTCCCTGCTTTCAGCACGCCAGGAAGGGAATTCATGAAAGGCTTCTTCGGGCGCTTTTTCGTATTTAATTTTCGTCAATTCATCGTCTGCCCATTCAGGGTAAACATGTTTTGCACCGGCATCGTATGCTGCCTCGGCCAGTCTTCTGACAAAAGGAGCAGCATCAATCGGAGCTGCGATAACTAAAGTCTGCCCCGGCTGGATATTAACCCCTTTATCCACGGCAAGTTTTGCGTAATTGTGAAGTTTTTGTTCGAACGTTTTCATGTCTGAAGCTTCCTTTCTAATACAGTACTGGTTAGACGTAGACAGTGGTCTCAAATGTCTTTCATCATTATAACACGTGAGGATTCATCATTCTTTTGCCGTGTACTGCTTTTTTTAAACAGGCTGAAGGTATAAAAAAGCCCTGCCGGAAGATCCGGGCAGGGTACAAAAGGTATCGTACAGGTAAAGATGCATACATCTAAGGAGAACCTGCCTGTTCAGGGTAGCATAGAATGAATAATAGCCTAATGCCGATGAGAGCTTGTCTCCGCCTGTTTTCGGGAATAAGCGGAAAAGAAACAAACTCAAATCAAAAAATATAATTATATGCATATTTGGATTATACAGATGTTTCCGCCCTTGTTTCAGCACTGCTCCCGGGAGCAGAACTCTGTCCAGGAAGAGGACTGCGGGTTTTAAAATGATGCAGCTCTGCTACAAACCTGACCGGAAATGATGATATCTTGGTATTGTATTTATCTATCGTATTATTATAAACGTTTGAAGAATGAATGATTTTATTCTGCGCATCGTCAAACTGCTCACGCATCGACTTCAGCTCGGACTGCAGCTGCTTATCATCAGGCATAGAAGCGTCAAACACCTCGTGAAGAGTATCTTCAATGCGGGAGTTAATGTGCAGCTGTTCCTGTCTGCTCGATTCCGGGGATAACGCTTCGCTTCTGTATTGTACCAGCGTTTCCAGTTCATCCTGCTTGTGGCGCCATGCTTTTTGGGCAGATTCCACAAAGTCAGGAATTAAGTTCATCCGCCGGTGCAGTTGAAATTCCACCTGGGTCCAGGACTCTTCCACCCAGTTTAAATATTTTATTAAGGCATTGTAGCCGATAATCCAGCTTATAATAGCAGTAACAATAACAATACCGAGAATGATACCGAATATACTCATATCGCCGCCCTCCTTCTTTCGGGGTTTTTACTTAGATAATGGTAATTAGTATAGCATGTTTGTACCGTCAATTACACAGCCTTACTCACAAACACCTATCCTTTTTTTACAGAATTGAGAGTGATTTTCCAATACGTGTATTAAAAAATCAGCAGTGTTTCCTGTCGAGATCCGGGTGCCGTTTTCCGGCAGATAGTCATTTTCATAGCGCCAGGAAGCAGTATTTTCTCCCTCCGGCAGAAAAGTCGGGCAGACAACAGTCCAGCAATAGGACGTCTCCTTAATGTATTCATAGGCAGCTTTATGGTCCTCGGCGGCCATAGTGCTCCGGCGTTTGGATTCTGACGACTCGAACCGGTAAAGGTGCGGCTCTGTGCGCGACTGAAGAATTCCGGCAGTTCCTACGGTGATTAAACGGGTGATGCTTAGGTCGTTCATTTCTTTTAACAATAGCGGTGTGAAGCTGCTTAACACGTTCTGTTTGTCCGTGCCGAGGGCACTGACGACCGCATCCGCGCCCTGCAGTGTTTTTCTGATTTTCGCCTGATCAAGAGCATCGCCGTATATCTGCTCTGCAGAAGCAGGGAGGCTGCCTGCCTTTTCCGGTGAGCGGACAAGTATTTTTAATTCGTGTCCGGCAGCGTCAGCCATAGATGCAAATTGGGAACCGGTGCGGCCGGTGCCGCCAAATAAAGCTATTTTCATTTGAAGCACTCCTTTTTGTTTCACATATCTAAAAGCTATGTAAAAATAGATATACACCCCTATTCCCATTCTATAAAAGGAAAAACGTCGGGAGGCTATGAGAGATGCAGTGGACTACGTGGGAACCGCCTATTGTTCAATGGAGAACTAATGCGCTTTATCGCTGGACTAAAGCACTCGGACTGAGTGATACGGAAGAGCTGAAAACACATGCCGCAATTGATGTTTCCTGGTTTTGGCAGCAGGCTTCCAAACGACTTGAAACCCGTTGGTTCAAACGGTATAAAGATGTGGTGGAGCTTTCGCATGGAAGACGGAAGGCAGGCTGGTTTTACAAAGGTAAAATGAATGCTGCAGAGCAGCTGATAAATAAATCAAAAGAAGTAATGGAGCAGACTGCTTTCATTGATGAAAGCGGAGAGTGGACTTATGAGAGGCTGGCCAAAGAAGTGCAGGAAGCTGCTGGGAAACTGAGGAAAGCCGGTGTGCAAAAGGGCGGACGGGCAGCTGTGGTGGCCCGGGCCGATAAACAGTCGGCGGTGGTTTGCATGGCACTGCTTTATATCGGTGCTGTAGTTTGTCCGTATAACCCCCGCTGGACAACGGCCATAGATAACGAGGTTCATGTGCATTTCCAGCCGGAATGGCTCATTGCTGGTGCGGGAAGTTCTGCAGTTGAAGCTGAGAAAAGGTTCAGTGTGGAAGCTTCGCAAATTATTCAATTGGGCGGGGAGCCTTCCTCAAGACATAAGCAGTGGGAAACTATGACGGCCGGAAAGAATAAGGAGAAGCCTGAAAAAACAGACGGTGCTGATGCTGCACTTGTCCTTTTTGGTGAGAGTCCGGGAGAACCTGTACAGGGGTACGTCCTCAGTCATACTAGTTTATTTATGAAATCAGGAACCGAAATTGGTTTAGTATGGGACGTGCGTCCCGGCGACCGAGTCTGGTGGCTCACCCGGGAGTGGGGATTTGAGCGGCTGTTTGCTATGGTTGGAACGCTTGCAAATGACGGACAATACTGCCTGTTTTCCTGGGACGACGAGAGCGCTGATGCCGGCAGTACGATTGAAGCATACGGAATTACACATATCGGCGTGAATTCACTGTCAGCCCAGATGGCTTCCTCCCAGACACAAAGTAAATGGAAGGAATACCATCTCCATTCGCTGCGGTACGTACTGACTTGGGAGGCAGATTGGATGCGGAGCGACCTGCAATGGGTAATGGATGTATTAACCCGGGGGAGAATTCCACTTTTGAAAGCCTTCGGGGGTGCTCACGCCTCCGGAATGATTACTGCAGATCTGCCGGACCGCAGGGTGCATCCTGAAAAATACAACAGCCGTCTTCCAGGGATGGTGATGGATACCTGGGACAGCGAAGGATATGCAGTGCGTCACGCCCCCGGCAGAGTAGTGGTAAAAAAACCATGGCCGAACAGCCTGGAGGTAATGGTTGATGGACAGGTGCAGTACGACAGCTCTCCGTGGTCCTGGTGGAAGGACGTATGGGCCGGTGACCGATTTTTAATAGATGACGGAGAAGGGTATACGTATGCAGGGGAGTATTCAGACATTAATAAGGTGGAGCAGCAGAATGTTTCTTTGCTGCCGCTTGAAAAATGGCTTGAGGGCATGGACTCGGTGGAAACGGCGCTTTTGCGCTGGAACGGAGGAAGTGCAGAGGCGGTCATAGCTCCTGCTGAAGGATGGAGCGGTACTATAGGCTGGAGGCAGGATCTTTCGGAAAGGTGGCTCGAAGCGCAAAAGTTTCCTCTGAAAAGCATACAAATAGTTTCAACACCTCCGGATAATGTGAATAAACGAATGTGGAGAAGCGCATTTAAACGCGGGAAATTCATCATAGAACGCGAGGAATTTATTTTTACCGAAGAGAAATAACGTTTAACTAATAGACAACTGCCAAAGGAGCAATCATCATGAACGCAGTTATTACAATTATCATTATGATCGCTATTGGGGCAGCTATCGGGGGAGTAACGAATTCACTTGCGATCCGGATGCTGTTCAGGCCGTATAAGCCAGTGTACATAGGCTCTGTACGGGTGCCGTTCACCCCGGGGCTGATCCCAAAAAGACGTAATGAGCTCGCCGGGCAGCTCGGACGGGTCGTTACAGACCATCTGTTGACCCCGGAAGGCCTGCAGACAAAAATCCGCAGCGACATGTTTTCCCGTCAGCTAAATGACTGGGTAACCTTGGAGATGAAAGAGTATCTTTATTCTGAGAAAAGCTTATCCGATTATGTGGAGAAATGGACAGGTCTGAGCGATGCTCGCGGTTTTCTCCGCGAAACGTTAAGAGAAACGCTCGATATAAAATGGGAAGAGGCTAAGTACCGCCATGCTGATACTCCGATTAAAGAACTGCTGCCCTCCGGGGCGGTCCATCAATCGGAAGTGATGACCAAGGAGCTTACACAGCTAATAATGGTGAAGGCCGGTGATTATTTTCGGTCAAGCGCAGGTAAGCAGCAGCTGGCGCTTTTGCTCGAGCGTTTTTTAGAAGGAAAAGGCTCGATGATGAACTTCTTCGGTACAATGATCGGTAACGACCGGCTCGTTGACCGTATTCAACCAGAGGTGCTCCGTTTTTTTGAAGACCCTGGAACAGAAAAAATGATTTCCGGACTGCTTCAGCAGGAACGAAAAGCGCTGTTTGAAAAGCCGGCCGCGGCGGCTTTTGCCTATGTGGATTCCCGGGCCGCGGTGGATTACATTGTGGAAGCAGTTGATAAACATGTACCCGTGATGGAGAGGCTCGAGCAGCCTTTAAAGGAATGGGCTCCAGCATATGAGAAAAAATTGCTGGAGGAATGGGTTCCAAAAGCAGTAAAAAAAGGACAGGGATCCATTGCGAAGAGGCTCCCGAATTTGTTTGAACAGCTTCATCTTCATGATGTAGTTAAAGAGCAGGTGGATACGTTTTCGACAGACCGGATGGAAGCTATGCTGCTTACGATTTCCGGAAGGGAGTTTAAGCTGATCACATATCTGGGTGCACTGATTGGCGGTTTCGTAGGCTGTGTACAGGGAATAGTTGTGCTGTGGATAATGTGAATAAAAAAATACCATTGATTCTTCCGGAATGGATGAATTCTGCTGGCGGTTCATGTTATGCTCATACAGACAATCTTAAAGGAGGACTTATATATGTCCAATATTCATGACAAGGCTTACGAATTATCAGGTGCGCTTCGTGAGAGCGAAGAATTCCAGCAACTTAAAGAGCTTCATAACGAAGTAGAGCAGGACGAAGTCGCAAAGCGTATGCTCGATAACTTCCGTAATGTACAGCTTGAACTGCAGCAAAAACAAATGCAGGGAGAGCAGCCTTCGGAAGAAGAAATTACTCAGGCTCAAAAACAGTTTGAAATGGTGCAGCAGCACGAAGTTATTTCGAAGCTGATGCAGCAGGAGCAGCAGCTCAGCACAGTCATTTCTGACTTGAATAAAATTATTACAGAGCCGCTTGAAGAACTCTACGGTGTACCGGAAGAAAATAACGGCCAGCAGTAATAACAAAAACTTTCCTCGCGACGGGGAAAGTTTTTTATTTGCCTTCACGTTATAGATTCTGGCTGAAACGTGCTACAATAAATATGGCGGTATTCGTCTTTAGCCACGAGTTATGTTAACAGGAGGGGACGCTGTGCGCCCGCAGACCAAGCGTTATCGATACGTTTACTTAATTACAGCAGTGACAGCTCTACTCACAGCAGCTATTGTTTTTATTGCCTCATCAGTGCAGGACGGGAGCACACCGACATACAATTCCCAGGAAGACTTTGCGGAAAATGAAGTTCCAAAAGAATATATTTCTGTTTACAAACAGGCGGGAGAAGATTATGATATTCCGTGGACCCTATTAGCGGCCGTTCACCGGGTAGAAACTGTCTTTTCAACGATGGAAACCCTGGAAAGCCCGGTTGGAGCGATAGGACATATGCAGTTTATGCCATGCACATTTGTAGGATGGAATTATCCAGGCTGTGGGGGAAATGGCAGTGCTGATATACCGGAACAGGAATTAACCGATCCGGAAACGATTAATGAATACGGCGGCTACGGTGTTGACGCTGACGGCGATGGCAGGGCCGATCCATATGCTCTTGAAGATGCCGTGTACTCGGCGGCGAACTTTCTTGCGTCTAACGGAGCAGCGGGTGGTGAGGTACGGCCGGCAATATACCAATATAACCAGGCGGACTGGTATGTAGACGATATTCTTAATTATTACAACACATATGATGAAGAAGTGGAACTGGTGAATCTTGAAGAAAATCGCTTAGCAGAGGAGGGGGGATAAGTTGTTTTTTATTGAAACATTCGCAGAAATTAACTGGGTGGAATGGCTGCTCCTTGTAAGCGTGCTCATTACGACACTTTGGATCGTCAGCCAGCACATTACGAATACGAATGCTTATTCCCTCCATCAGGAGGAAGCAAGGGTCTGCTATGACGATTACAGCCGGGTGCCGGAAATGGCTGCTCTTCGCTTTGTTACTGTACAAAAGAAGATACCGGACCGCTCGGACAGCAGGCATGATGATGAAGACTCTTCTTATTTTTCATCATAATTTGGAAGCATGAAAAATAAGAAGGAGTGAATGTAGTGAATAGTAAGTGGAAATTAATAGCAATGCTAGGTGTTTTAATGCTGGTGCTTGCCGGTTGTGGCGGCGAACAGGAAGCTATATCGGCCGACAGTGAAGGAATTTGGAATCGTTTCTTTGTATACCCGTTTTCATGGCTTTTAATCACAATTGCCCAATTTTTTAATGGTGATTACGGCCTTTCAATCATTGTAGTGACGATTATCATCCGTATTGTGCTGCTTCCATTGTTTATAAAACAACAGAACAGCGCGGTGGCGATGAAGCGGCTGCAGCCGAGAATGAAAGAGCTGCAGGAAAAATACAGCTCGAAAAACCAGGCCGAAGCCCAGAAGCTTCAGCAGGAAATGATGAAGCTGTACCGGGATGAAGGCGTGAACCCAATGATGGGCTGTCTGCCTATTCTGCTGCAGATGCCGATTTTGATGGCCTTTTACTTTGCCATTCAGCGGACAGAAGAGCTCGCAGCCCACAGCTTCTTATGGGTAGACCTTGGAGAGCCGGATCCATTTTTCATTTTCCCAATCCTTGCCGGACTAATGATGTTTTTGCAAACGAGAATCACGGCGAAGGATATGCCGGAAAACATGAGACCAATTATGATGCTGATGCCGGTGATGATGATCGTAGCCGGAATCTTTCTGCCGTCCGCCCTTTCTCTTTACTGGGCGACAGGCGGTGTGTTTATGATTTTCCAGACTCTCGTGTTTACAAAGCGCAAAGAAAAAATGGAGCAGAGCCAGCAGGAAAAAACAACAACGTAACCATGAAAGAAAGCCGCCTGCAGGCAAGCAGTGCGGCTTTCTTTATAGAAACATTGAGGCGTTAATACCGTCTAACACAGAGGAAAGTGGAAACTGAGTAATAATACTGCTACGATAATAGCAGATGGACACGTATCTTCAGAGGAAGGAACGAGATAAATGACGACTGCATATACAATTTATTTAGTGGAAGATGAAGAAAACCTTTCCGGAGTATTGAAGCCCTATATGGAGAAGGAAGGTTGGGAAGTTACCGTCTTTGATAACGGTACGGACGCTCTGGAGGCCAAAGAAGAGCCGCCTCACCTGTGGGTGCTCGATATTATGCTGCCGGGAACGGATGGGTATCAGATATTAAAAGAAATTAGGTCTTCAAAAAAAGGGGAAGTGCCGGTAATTTTTATTTCCGCGAGAGACCAGGATCTTGACCGGGTGCTTGGTCTTGAAATGGGAAGCGATGACTACCTGGCGAAACCATTTCTTCCCCAGGAGCTGATTATCCGTGCTAAAAAACTGTTATCCCGGGTATACGGCGAATCGCAGACCGAAACAAAAAAAACAGAAGTAAATAATTACTACATTGACCCGGAAGCACGTACAGTAACGGATGCTGAAAATGATGACACCCATATCGAACTGACGACAAAGGAGATGGATTTAATTCTGCTTTTGACCGAAGAGGTGGGCAAAGCCCTGTCGAGGGAAGATATCATTGAACATGTGTGGGGCGAAAACTATTTTGGCTCGGAGCGGGCCGTAGATGACGTTGTGCGGAGAGTCCGGAAAAAAATGCCCAGAATTCATCTGGAAACTCTGTATGGATACGGATATCGTGTTCTGCCGTCATGATGAAAGTGAATTTGACCCAGCGCATTTGGCTCTCTTTCATTGCCATCATTGTTCTGGTCGGTCTGACAGTCATTATCGTATATCCTATTTCGATTCGTGGAACGCTGACGGAAGAAACGTACCGGATTATTGAAGAAGAACAGGCACAGCTCGTTAATCCGCTGAGTGATTATTTCACGCCGCCGGAGTCAGACGATCTGGATTTCATTGAACGACGGGAAGCAGAGCGTTCGGTTGGGCATGTTTTTGTTACTGAAAATGAAACGGTCAGCGGGGAGCCTCGTCCGCCGGCCGAGGTGGAAAAGGAAATGCTTGAAAATGCCGGCAATCAAAATGCGGAACGGGAGAGGTATGAGCTCACTTTTAATGATGCTACACTTTTTTATGTGATCACAAAAGTAGAGTCGGATGGGGAGGAAGCGTTCCAGATTTCCTACATGTGGGATACGTATAGAGACACAATGGTAAACCGTTTGTGGACCCGTCTGGTGTACATACTGCTCATCACAAGCGTCGTAAGCCTGCTGCCGGCGATCTGGCTGAAACGCTACCTGCGGCAGCCGCTGCGGGTGCTCGGCAACCGTTTTGAGCAAATTGCTGAGAGAAATTGGCGGGAGCCTGTCAATTGGAAAGGGGACCAGGACTTTCAGAAGCTGTCCGAGCAGTTTGAGCGGATGCGCCAAAACTTGATCCGTTACGACAATTCACAAAAAACCTTTATCCAGCACGCCTCCCACGAGCTTAAGACACCAATTATGGTGGTTAAATCCTATGCGCAGTCCGTTAAAGATGGCATTCTGCCTAAAAAGGATATGGAAAAAACGATGGATGTCATCATAGATGAAGCGAATCGCATGGATAAAAGGGTCAGAGATATGCTCTATTACACGAAACTTGATTCGCTGAAAACAGAGGCGATTGAATACGAAGAAATTATTTTCGGTAAACTGGCTTATGCGATTGAAGAACGTTTTCGTCTGCAGCGCAGCGATATCCGTTTTTATATTGAAGGGGCAAGCGTACGCATGTATGCGGACGCTGAACATATGCGGGTGCTGCTTGAAAACCTGGTGGAAAATGCGCTGCGCTACGCAGAGGACAGTATTTGGATTAAGGCAGTAAAGCATCCGGACGGGCGGGTGGAAATTACTGTCGAAAACAACGGCGAAAACATTAATGAAGAAGAGCTTGAATACATTTTTACGCCGTTCAGAAAAGGAAATAAGGGCCAGTTCGGGCTTGGTCTTGCGATTGTAAGCCAAATTGCTGAACTGCACGAAGCGTCAAAAGAGGCGGCTAATACGGAGACAGGAGTTCGGTTTACGATCAGGCTCCCGGCAGAAAACGAAATAGAAACGAAAAAAACCGAGGCGTAACCGCCCCGGTTTTTTGTATAAAAATGTCAGCTTCCTGAACTCTCTTTACTTGCCTCAGTGAATGTCTGCACCCAGTCCTCGTAATCTTCGTTTTCGACGTTAATGTCAGCATCCTGCATAAGTTCATTCAGCACCTGCTGGCCGTCCTGCTGTTCTTCAGCTTCAAGCGTCTGTTTAATATCGTCTTTTAATTCTTTATAGCTTTCTTTTTTGCCGGTGACATTAATAACGTGGAAGCCATGCTCCGTTTCGACAGGTTCTTCGGAAATGGAGTCCGTATCCATGTTAAAGGCAGCTTCTTCGAAAGCCTCTGTCATTTCACCTTTACCAAAATAACCAAGCTCTCCGCCGCTTTCACCAGAAGCAGTATCAATAGACTTTTCTTTCGCAAGCTCAGCGAAATCTGCGCCGCCTTCGAGTTCTTTGATTATTTCATCTGCTTCTTTTTCACTTTCAACAAGAATATGGCTTGCTTCGACCTGCACAAGATCTTCTTTATTTTCTTCGTAGTAATTTTTCATTTCTTTTTCGGTTACGTCAACATCCTGGGAGCCCAGCTCATCAACCACGATCTGCGGTTTTACATACTGCTCCTTGAAAGCTTTAACACTCTCGACCTGAACGCCCATATTTTCCTGTACAGTTTGAAGGAATTGATCATTATCATCTATGCCGTACTGCTCTTTCATAGATTTAAATTCCTGAGTGACCTGTTTATCTGAAATATCGAGGTCCTCGGCTTTATCGTTTAATACTTTTTGCTGAATGAGATTGTTTAAGGCACCTTCACCGTAGTTGTCCTTTAAATCATCCATCAAATCCTGCTCAGAGATACTTTCGCCATTTACTTCAACAATCGCATCGTCTCCCGCTGCGCTGCCTTCATTGCTGCAGGATGCAAGCAGAAGGGCTCCGCTGATCCCTGCGACTGTAAAAATATATTTTTTCATTTCTCCAGCTCCCTATGTATGTTCATGATACCTTAATAGTATATCATATTAAAAAGTTTAAAAATGTCGATAAATGTAAAAAATCCTATTGCATTATACAATAGGATCGAAATTCTCAGCTTCAGGCTGCCAAAAGAAGTTCAACATACGATGAAATCAACAGGATGGTCACAAGTATATTGATGGTGTTAAAAACCTTCGGCTGTTTTTCATCCGGGACTTCCCGCTGGGTTACAAACTTATTGGTCATGGAGTTCATGATAAACAGGTAAGCAACAGCGAATACAATAAAGAAAAGAATAAACATAAAATTCCCCCATTCCTAACGATACTACCATAACAAATCATAAAGCAAAAAGATAGGCAGAACCCGTAGGAGCAAAGAAAAAGATATTATATCTATAACGTTTTTGCCGAACATGATATAGTGAAAAAGCAGTTGTTACAAGAAAAAAGGAGTGGATCTGCTTGGCGCGGAACATATGGAAAATTTTATTCATTCTGCTTTTGGTTATCAACGTTATTATCATCGCTGCTGTAGTCTTCTGGTGGGCTTCTCTGGACCAGGAGAGTGGATCGAACGAAACAGAACCGCAGACTTCTGATGAGGAAGAATTTCAACCGTACTTTACCGGGGAAACAAATTCTGCCCAGGTGAATAATATTTTAGAAGCGGAAATGGAAAACGAAAGAGCCGACTTAGTGGTAGAAGACGGTCAGTTTAAAATTATTTCTGCGCTTGAGCTTCTCGGTCGTGAAATTGATATTGAGCTGAGCTTTGTGCCGGAGGCTTTGGAGAACGGAAATGTTGAACTGCAGAAGGATGATTTCTCTATTGCAGGGCTTCCGCTGCCGGGTCCGGAAGTGCTGACAGTCGTGCAGAACCAGACGGAATTTCCGGAGTTTGTCCAGATTAATCCGGAGGAAGAAACGATCAGAATACGCCTTGATCAGTGGAGTGAAGATGAAGAGTACACTGTACGGGCGGAGAAAGTCAACCTGGAGGAAGACGAGATTGTCTTTGTCGTAGGCAGATAAAAGAATCCCGGCGCCGAAGTGGCACCGGGATTCTTTTTTATTTAAGAAGGCTGTTTCAGTACAATATCCATGCCGTCAAGCTTGCGTTCCACTGTACAGTGTTTTGGAGCTTTAACCAGCTGACGGATAAAAGCAAAGTCTTTAAGGGCCATGCCGCTGTTTAATGAAAAAATAATAAGGAAGTAATGCATATAGCCGGGCATGAGTATGGCCCCTGCAATACTTGCGGCCCCAAGAACTATAAACGGACTGACCATAGCGATAACGTACATATTTCTCGATACGGGTTTACTGAAGCTGTATTTAATCACAGGAAGCTGCTTCCTGCGGTCTCTGTCGAATTTCCAGGTTGTGGCGATACCAATCATCCAAAGCGGTACGGCGTGCAAAATAGAATGCAGAGGGTAAATCATAAGCATTACTAAAAGAAGAACTTCCAGGCCGATACCTTTTAGCTGTGTTTCCGGCTGCAGCGAACTAAAGATTAAAAAAGTAAACATAAAAGTTAAAAAGGAAAATCCTACCGACATGATTGTCATTTTTGTTGTGTTGTTTTCTTTTCGTAGATTTACTGATTTCCAGCAATTCATGCGACGGCCTCCTCTCTCTCCAAACCCCAACTTTGAATAATGTAATACCAACAGAAGAAAAAATCAATAGGGTTATAAAAAAAATATATAGAACGAAATTTCTAACAATTCGCTCTACAGAAGAGAAAAGAAGCCAATATGCTGATGGAGGAAGCCTGAGTAGAGCAGGTGGTCTGTAAAAGGTTTATTTGGCAGATCTGTCCGCTGGAAGGAGGGCCCCGTCTTTATCCATAAAATCATTTTCAAAAGACTGGAGGGACTCTTCAAACAGATGCATAAATTCTTCTCCATAAATGTAGCGTACGATGGTCATAAGTTCAGAAAACTCGGGAAACTTTCCGTAAAGCTCCTTAATGGGAAGGGCTCCTTCAGAAACCTGAAACGTTTCTTTTTCATAGGATTCGAGGATGGAGAGAAGCAGGCTTTCGCCGTCTTCTGTCAGTTCGATATACGTATTGCGCTTATCATTCGTTTTCTTTGAAAATTTTAACAGGCTGCGGTCTTCCAGCTTTTTCGAAAAATTAAAGGCTGTTGATACATGCATAACCCCGAACTTCGCAATCCCGGAAACAGAAGCGCCCTCTAATTGATGCGCGACCCATAGGATTTGAAATTCATTGATATTTAAATTATAAGGTTTAACCCATTCCTGCCAATCTTTTTCCACCGATTTCCATAATGCTTTAGACAGCTGTGCAGCACGGAGACTGAATAGTATCGACTGCTTGGCATCAAATGAAGAGTCCAATTAAAGAACCCCCTCTCTTATAAGCTGGGTCATCAGTGACTAGGAACGCCTGGTTTCTTTTTTAATCTGCTTATTTAATTGAGAAATGGAATCAGAAATTTCTTTTACCTGTTCCTGAATAGAGGCGACCTCGGGTTCAACTTCCTGCTTGTACCGCTTATAGGTTTTTTTCATTTCTTTGGTCAGCACATCAAATGCCTGGAAGCCTTCTGTAGCGGCATACTGCCAGTCTTCCATAGCTGATTTCTTTGTTGAGGATTTCAAGCCGGGGCGACTCCATTCCGAGTGCTTAATGGAATGTCGTAAAGCAGGACCAGAAGCAGGTGTAGTAAAAAGTATAATTAAACTGCTAGCTAACGATCCTGTGAATATACCGGCAAAAAGAGATTTCAAATCCATCCGCCTCATTCCTTCCTTGAAATACATTTTTAATATATTATTCTTTAATAGTAGTATAGGCGAATTCAGTGAAAAAATAAACAATTTCAAACAATTTCGGGTGCCTCGAACGAAGAGACGCCTATAAATTTTTATTTTATAAAAATAATCAGCGGATAACTCCGCTGATTAAAAAACCTATTGATGATTCTTTTGAAAGGTAAGCATAAAGTCCTGCAGAGCCTGGCAGCTCTCCTTAGAAACAGCGTTATAAATGGAAGCCCGGCATCCGCCGACAGAGCGGTGGCCGTTTAATCCGACAAAGCCGGCCTGCTTAGCTTCAGCTAAGAATTGTTTATTTAATTCTTCCGTAGGAAGGTTAAAGGTGACGTTCATGGAGGATCGGCTGTCTGTTTCAGCATGGCCCCGGTAAAACCCATTGCTGCCGTCAATAGTGTCGTACAGGAGAGCCGCTTTTTCCTTATTGCGCTGCTGCATGCCAAGGACGCCTCCGCGTTCTTCCACCCAGCCGAGCACTTCATTCAGAAGGTAAACAGCAAATGTCGGCGGGGTATGGAAAAGCGAATTCTTTTCCGCATGGGTGTCATAGCGGAGCATGGTCGGTGTGTGTTCAGGAGCCTGGCTTACCCAGTCTTTTTTGACGATAACGACAGTAACGCCGGACGGACCGAGGTTTTTTTGAGCGCCTGCGTAAATCGCTCCAAACGATGAGACTGGGACCGGACGGCTTAAAATGTCGCTCGACATATCGGCGACTACCGGGGAAAGCCAGTTATAATCAAGCTCCTGCCACTGTGTGCCGAAAATAGTGTTGTTTGTGGTGATGTGTACGTACTTGTCCCGGCTGTCGAGCTGAAGGGCGTCAACGTCAGGAATGTGGGTGAATTTCTGCTCTTTTGCCGAAGCCCCGACCCGGGTCTGTCCGATCATCTGAGCTTCTTTTAACGCTTTTTCCGACCAGGAGCCTGTTAAAATATAGTTAGCCGTTTCCCCTGATTGGAGCACGTTCATCGGAAGCATCGAAAACTGCAGGCTTGCTCCTCCCTGCAGAAGCAATACGTCATAATCCTCTGGAATATCGAGCAGATGCCGGAGCCTTTCCTGGGCCTGGTTATGCACTTGTTCGTAATCAGAACTCCGGTGGCTGAGCTCCATGACGCTCATGCCTGTATCGTTGAAATTCAGCATTTCCTTCTGGGCTTTTTCCAAAACTTCGTCCGGCAGGGCGGCCGGCCCTGCGTTAAAATTATATGCGCGTGACATATGATCTCTCCTTTAGCCATCCATATTTATTTATCTATAAACGATCGGCAATCCCTTTAGCCATATCGGCTAAATCAGCGCTTGTGTACTGTTCATTATTATCGGTAAATGTAAAAGAAAACCCATCGTTTTCTGTGTAACGTGGAATGAAGTGAAGATGATAATGAAAAACGGATTGCGATGCCACGCTGTTATTATTGTTTAGAAGGTTCATACCTGCTGGTTGAAAGGCTTCTTTTATAGCGTTCGCAATTGCCGGGGCTTTTTTAAAAAGTGCCGCTGCAGTTTCGGGGCGCAGTTCATAAATGTTTTCCTGATGATCCTTCGGGATTAAGAGGGTGTGGCCTTTCGTGGTCTGGCCCAGATCCATAAACGCCAGAAGGTCGTCATCCTCGTAGACGACAGAAGCAGGAATCTCCCCGGCTGCTATCTTGCAGAAAATGCAGTTATCATTGTGTGCCATAGTGTTGATCTCCTTTCTAAACGTAAGTATATCTACTATCCTATTATACGTAGTTACAGTTTAGAGTTAAATGGAAATGTAAGAAGAAATGAATTCCCTGCAAAAATATACAAAATACGATGAAACTGTGTAGAATATAAAAAGACTGTATTTTACTTAGCTGAAGGAGCGTTTGTATGACAGCATTACTTACTATCGAACATATTACCGGCGGTTACAATATCCATAAGCCGGTGCTCCATGACCTGGAATTTGATGTGGGCCCCGGGGAAATTGTCGGCTTAATCGGTTTGAACGGCGCGGGGAAAAGCACGACAATCAAGCATGTTCTCGGGCTAATGGAGCCGGCGGAGGGCGAAATTTATATTAACGGTAAAACCATTCATGAGGATGCGGAAGCTTACCGAAGACAGCTGGCATACATTCCTGAATCACCTATATTATACGAGGAAATGACGCTCTGGGAGCATTTGCGCCTGACAGCAATGGCTTACGGTGTTCCAGAAGGCGTCTGGGAAGAACGAAGTGAAAAGCTGATGGAAACCTATCAGATGGCCCGGCGGAAAAACTGGTTCCCCAATCATTTTTCCAAAGGAATGAGGCAGAAGGTGATGATCATGTGCGCCTTTTTGGTGGAGCCGAAGCTGTATGTCGTCGATGAACCGTTTGTCGGGCTCGACCCGGTAGCTATTAAATCACTGCTCGATATGATGGTGGAAATGAAAGAAAACGGAGCGGGAATTTTAATGTCGACGCATATTCTGGCGACCGCAGAACGCTATTGTGACCGTTTTGTACTGCTGCATGAAGGACGGGTCGCTTTGAAGGGAACTATGAAAGAAATCCAGGAGCAGGCAGGTATGCCGGGAGCGAACCTTGATGATTTGTATATTGAAGTAACCAAAGGAGAAATCACATCATGACCGGGCAATGGTGGAATGAGCGGGCAGGAGCTTTCTGGGGGAAGGCCGGCCGTTACCTGCGGTTAATCGGGAACAGCGGGTTTATGTTTGCCCTGTATATTCTCCTGTTTGCCGGAGCAGTATTTTACCCGGCTTTTTTGGACTGGCTCCCGCAGTCTCCGTGGGTGGTGATTGCTCTCTGGGTGATTTTTTCTATATTAACGCTTCGCGGACCGATTCGGCCGTTTGTTCAGTCCGGAGACCTTGTATTTCTGCTTCCGCTTGAAAAACGGATGGCACCATTTTTTAAAAAGTCCATTCGCTACTCAGCGGCTCTGCAGGGAGTGGAAGTACTGGCTGTATATATCGTTCTCGGCCCGGTTATTCAGGAGCGTACCGCCGCCGGGGGCGCTGGTTATATCGGCATGCTGCTGCTTTTGCTCGTAATAACCTTTTTGACAACATTTATTAAATGGGAAGAATGGAAATGGCACCATCATACTCACCGTTACATATCCACAGCGGTCCGCTGGGTCTGGCCGGCTCTTTTAATGCTCGCTGCCTGGTGGGGGAGCATTTTTCTGGCCGGCGCTGGTCTCCTTGGATTGATCGGGCACTGGCAGCTGGTAAAGAGGCGTTCTGCTTCCCTGCTGCTGCGCTGGGAAGTGCTTCTTGAAGCCGAGAATCATCAGCTGGCGAAATTTTACCGGTTTGTTCAGTCGTTTGCGGAAGTCCCCCATATTGAAGTGAAAATTAAACGCCGGCGCTGGCTGGCATCACTTGTGGATAAATTTTCCCATAAGCAGGAAAATACGTATTTGTATTTGTACGGCAAAGCTTTTGTTCGTTCAGGAGAATATGCAGGTATGTTTATCCGTCTGCTCGTAGTCTGCGGATTGATTATGTACGCCTTTGCTCCGGAATGGATGCGGCTTGGGATTGGCGGACTGTTTCTTTATATGACCGCTGTACAGCTGCAGGCTCTGAAAAGCCATTATGCGACCATTGACTGGCCGGATCTGTACCCTGTTCCTGTCAAATGGAAGGAACGGGCATTTATTACGTTTACGAGGGCACTTTTGACGGTGCAGGGAGCGGGAATCGTTCTGCTTCACGCCTGGGTCGGGCAGTCGCTTTTGGTAACGGCAGCACTGGTTTTATTTGTGGCGCTTCTTCTTCTGTATTATCCCCGGTGGGTTACCCGGAGAAAGCAAAAAGAGATGGTATAAAAAACGACAGGCCCCCTTTCCGCGAGGAGAAAGGGGGCCTGTGATTATGAAGAAGTGCCGGGATATTCCAAAACGGCTCTTCCGATGACCTGGGCTGCGGTAAGCATCGCCCGTTCATCAATATCGAATTTCGAATGGTGGTGCGGATACGTCGTTTCCCAGTCCGGATGGCCGGCTCCTGTGAAGAAATAGGTTCCTTTCACATGCTGGAGATAATGCGCATAATCCTCTCCAGCCATCGATGGGCTCATATATTCTGTCTTCTGGACCGAATTAGTTTTTTCAGCACATTCAGCAATAAACTGGGCTTCGTTACGGTGGTTGTCCACCGGGGGATAGCCGCGCAGGTATTCATAGTCGGCTTCGGCTCCGGCGGCTTCGCAAATGCCGTGGACAATTTTTCCGATTTCTTCTTCGAACACGTCCCGCACGTTTTCATCAAAGCAGCGGGTAGTGCCGGTAAGCTTCGCGCTGTCGGCGATCACGTTAAAGGCGTTGACAGCTTCAAAAGAGCCGACGGACAGTACTCCGGAATGAAGCGGATCGAGGCGGCGGCTCACAATCTGCTGTAGGCTGGTGACCACCTGGGAGCCGATTACTATGGCGTCTTTGGTAAGGTGCGGCTGAGCCCCGTGTCCGCCCTTTCCTCGAATCGTAATATGAAAACGATCTGAAGCAGCCATCATCGGTCCTTCGCAGTACTGCACAGTTCCGTAGGGCACCGTCGCCCATAAGTGCGTGCCAAAGATGGCGTCCACTCCTTCAAGGCAGCCGTCCTGGATCATCTCAATCGCGCCGCCGGGAGCATATTCCTCCGCGTGCTGGTGGATGAAAACAACGGTGCCGCTTAAGCTGTGCTTCTCCTCCTGAAGGGCTTTAGCCAGGACAAGCAGATACGCGGTATGGCCGTCATGACCGCAGGCATGCATTACGCCGTCCGTCTTTGAAGCGAAAGGAAGACCTGTGTCCTCCTGGATGGGCAGGGCGTCAAAATCCGCCCGGAGAGCGATGACGGGACCGGGTTTGTCACCACGGAGAACTGCGGTGACACCGCGCCCTCCTACATTGGTACGCACCTCATGCCCCAGCTTCCGGTGGTAATCGGCTATGTAGGCTGGCGTCTGTTCTTCCTCAAAGGAAAGCTCAGGGTACTGGTGCAGATACCTGCGAATCTCGACCATTTCCGGGTAAAGCTCTTCTAATCTGCTGAATAAATTATCCACAAAGGTTCACATCCTTTATTGAAACGTAATGAACAGAATGAAAATAGGTGTGTCTCCATTCAGGAGTAGCGTATAATGGAAATATAAGCTGTATAGTATTTTCTTATCATACATGATCCTTTCCGGAAAATAAAATAAGGAAATCTGGAACGGGCAGACGGCCTGCTGCGTATATTTATAAAATAAACAGAAGAAGGGCGGAAAGAAAGCATGAGTCAAAGAACCGGTTTTATAGGACTGGGTATTATTATTGCCGGCGTAAGTATCGTATCCTCCCAGCTCGGTTTTGACGCGAGTTTATTCATATGGCCTATCATAGCATTAAGCCTTGCCTGCTTTTTTGTCTACCAGCGTAATTACTGGCTCAGTGCCATGTTTGTCGGTCTCGCCCTGCTGCACGTATCCAACCGGGTGGATGTGCCTTTTATATTTACAGCGGTCATCACTGTGCTCTTCCTTGCGGGTATTATTCTGTTTTATTTCTGGTGGAGCAGCTCCCGCAGAGAAATAGATATCGATAAAGACCTAAATACGTCTGAGGGAGAAAGCCGGAACAAAAGAAGCACCTCCTACGCACATGAGGTGCGCCGGGCCGGGCAGGAACGGGAGCTTCCGACACAGCACCGCTTTTTGGCAGGGCAGTGTGTATATATAAAGAAGCCTTTCAGACTCCGCGAAGCCGCCGTCCAGTACGGAGCAGGCGAAGTGATTATAGATTTTTCGAAAGCTAAAACTGAGGAAGAGACAGTACCTGTACGAATCAGAGGCATGGCCGGGAGCATTAAGCTTTTTGTCCCGGAGAACTGGGACGTTAACGTCGACGCAAAAACACTTGTTGGCGAAACGAAGGTGCTTGGCTATAAGGAAGAGGGCCTGAAGGCAGCGATGAAGGTCGAGCATAAGGCGAAAGAGCAGACACAGGTAACATTAAATATCGAGGCAGAGCTTGTCGTCGGCAGCATTCAGGTGAAGTATGCAAAACATCCCGCTGTTTCCGTGTAACTTAACGAAATGTCTGCCGACTAAAGCAGGATAGAATATTTGTGTAAAAAGCGAGGGTGGCAGAGCTCATGAATAAACGGAAATGGGGAAAACGGCTGCTGATAGCTGCGGCGGCTTTTCTTCTGATTTTTGGCATATATTTATCCTCCGTTGTTATCGGCGCTGCTGCGATCAGTGAAAAGCAGCTGACGATGAATGAAACAACGACAATAGTTGATGACAGCGGGGAACAGCTAGCGGAGCTGTATTCAGAGGATAGGGAAGTTATCGAGGAAGAACAGATACCGGATCATGTAAAAGAAGCATTTATTTCCATTGAGGATATTAGGTTTTATGACCACCGCGGCATTGATCCGAGAGCGATTGCGCGTGCGCTGTACCGTGATATTTTAGCCGGTGGAATTGTGGAGGGCGGAAGTACGATCACCCAGCAGCTGGCGAAAAATGCTTTTCTCTCGAGCGACCAGACCTTCTTACGTAAAACGAAGGAAGTGCTGATCGCTATGGGGCTTGAAAAGAAATTCTCTAAGGATGAAGTAATGGGATACTATTTAAACCAGATTTACTTCGGTCACGGAGCTTACGGAATCCAGTCTGCCTCTCAGCAGTATTTCGGGAAAGACGCTTCCGAATTGAACGTTGAAGAAGGCGCTATGCTTGCGGCTATGGTAAAGGGGCCGAGCAACTATTCACCGGTGGATGAGCCGGAGGAGGCCAAAGAACGAAGAGATACTGTCATTGCTATTATGGAACGTGAAGGGTACATATCAGAAGAAGAAAAAGCGGCAGCAACTTCTTCGTCTCTTCCTTCCGGTCTTCAGGAGCAGCAGACCCATCCGGAATACTACACGTATGTGGATATGCTCATGAAGGAAGCCCAGGAAAAATACAACATTGAACCTGAAGAAATTTACAAAGGCGGCTATACGATCCAGGTGCCGATGAATGAAGATATGCAAAAAGCTTCCTATAGCCTGATGCAGGAAGAGACGTATTATCCGGACGGATCGGAGGATGCGGAAAGTGCCTTCTTTATGATGGATCATAGCAGCGGCGGAGTTGTCGCGGTGCAGGGCGGCAGGGATTACGAACGTCAGGGGATGAACCGGGCGGAAGTGCAGCGGCAGCCGGGGTCTGCGTTTAAGCCGCTTGCTGTATATGCACCAGCACTCGAATCCGGAGATTATGAGCCTTATTCGACGCTCCAGGATGAACAATTGGACTACGACGGCTATTCTCCGAAAAATAACAGCGGGGAATATCAGGGGGAAGTGACGATGAGCGAAGCGCTGGAGCAGTCCATCAATACATCAGCAGTTTGGCTCTATGACAAGCTTGACCGCAGCGCCACGAATGATTTCTTAAAGAAAACAGGTATAGAGCCCCAGGGGAACGGGCTGGCGACGGCTCTTGGCGGTCTCGAAAACGGGGTTACCCCGGCACAGTTAACAGAAGCATATACGACGTTTTCAAATAATGGAACAAAAACAGAGCCGTACTTTATTACAAACATTAAAGATCGTAACGGAAATATTATTGTGGAAAATGAAAAAAAAGAGCAGGAGGTGATGGACCCGCAGAATGCATGGTACATGACCCGCATGCTTGAAAATGTAGTGGAAAACGGAACAGCATCAGCCGGGAGCACCTCCTACGATTTAGCCGGCAAAACAGGAACCACTTCATTTGAAGCGGTCGAAGACGGGGCGAGAGACGCGTGGTTCGCAGGCTATACACCGCAGTGGACGGGCACGCTTTGGATGGGGTATGACCAGACAACCGAAGACAATTATTTGACCGGCGGCAGCTCCCATGCGGTGGAGCTGTTTAAATCCATTTTGAACGAGACCCCTGCTGGAGGCAGTGCGGTAGAATTTGAAAAACCGGAAGGAGTACGTGATTTGGAAGAGCCTGTGGAGCTTCCGGAAATTGATTCGCTTGAAGGAGATCTTACATTTGCCGGTGATGGTTTCTTAAACGTGGAGCTTACGTGGGAAGCATCTGAAGACGACCGCGTTAATTACACAATTTACGAAGTGACAGACGGAGAACGCGAAGAAATCGATCAGGTCCGCGGCCAGGGGAGCTACACGATCCAAAATGCAAATCCATTTAATTTAAGAGAGTATATTGTTGTCCCTTCCTATGAACCGACAAACCAGGAGGGTGAGGAGTCGAACACAGCAGAGGTACAGGCCCGTTCTATTTTTGGAATAGGAGGGTGAGAGAGGATTGGAGGCAGCCTTGGCGGGCTGCCTTTTTTGTGCTGAACTTTCATGAATTTTTTATGAATGTTGTCGAAATGCACTATACATGACAGGATCGGGCAGGTTATGGTAAAAACAGAAAAGGTGATTGTGCGAACTTGAGTGGTGAGCAGGCAGAGAGGAAGTGCCCAAAAATGAAAGAAACCTTATACAATAATACTTTTTTAGAAGCAGCAGGAGGAAACTATACCGGACATGTGCCGGTGTGGTACATGCGTCAGGCAGGCAGGTCACAGCCTGAATACCGTAAATTGAAAGAGAAGTATTCGCTGGTGGAAATTACTCATGACCCTGAACTGTGTGCATATGTAACCCGGCTTCCAGTGGAGCAGTATCAAAACGACGCGGCTATTTTATATAAAGACATTATGACACCACTGCCGTCTATCGGCGTAGATGTAGAAATAAAACCAGGCATCGGGCCGGTGATTGACCGCCCGATTGAAACGCTGGCCGATGTAAAACAGCTTGGAACGCTTGAACCAGAAAAGGATATCGACTACGTGCTTGAAACAATCAAGCTTCTGCGTCAGCAGCTGAATGTACCTTTAATCAGCTTTAGCGGAGCCCCGTTTACCCTGGCGAGCTACATGATTGAAGGGGGCCCGTCGAAAAACTATCACCGGACGAAAAGCTTTATGTACTCGCAGCCGGACGCCTGGTTTGCATTGATGGAGACGCTTGGTGATATGGTGATTCGGTACGCCGGCGCCCAGATAGAGGCCGGTGCCCAGGCTATTCAAATCTTTGACTCCTGGGTTGGTGCTTTAAACGCCACCGATTACCGGCAGTACGTGAAGCCGGTCATGAGCAGAATTTTTGCAGCTTTAGAAGAAAAGAATGTGCCGGTGTCCATGTTTGGAGTCGGTGCCGGTCATCTGCTTGAAGACTGGAACGATCTGCCGCTTTCCATCATTGGACTGGACTGGCGGACCTCTATTCTTGAAGCAAGAAACCGTGGCGTCACTAAAACGCTTCAGGGCAACCTGGATCCGAGTTTACTTCTCGCTCCGTGGCCGGAAATAGAGAAAAGAGCTGCCGCTATTATTGATGAAGGCATTCAGCATCCCGGGTTTATTTTTAATTTGGGGCACGGGGTATTCCCGGATGTGGAGCCTGATACGTTGAAACGTTTAACAGCTTTCGTTCACGAATATTCGAAAGAACAGTTGGAGGGAAGACGATGAAAAAGAAAACCGGCCTTTTGGTGATGGCTTACGGGACTCCGAGAAGCCTCGACGAAGTAGAAAGCTACTACACCCATATCCGGCGAGGGAACAAACCGTCCGAAGAAGCTTTGGAGGATCTTGTCTCCCGCTATAAAGCAATCGGCGGGGTATCCCCGCTTGCAAAAATTACGGAGGATCAGGCCTGTGGCCTGGGCGAGGTGATGAATGAACGTCATCCGGAACGGGAATTTCATGTTTATATCGGTTTAAAGCATATCGACCCGTTTATCGAGGATGCTGTTGCTGAAATGAAAGAGGACGGCATCGAAGAGGCGTACAGTATCGTCCTCGCGCCGCATTTTTCGACATTCAGCGTAAAGTCTTATAATGGACGGGCCCAGGAAGAATCCTCCCGCATTAATGGCCCGGCGATTCACAGTGTAGAAAGCTGGTACGACCAGCCGAAGTTTCTGCACTACTGGGCTGAACGGGTGCGTACTATGCTTGACGGGCTTGATGAAGAGAAAACGTGTGTTATTTTTTCTGCTCACAGCCTGCCGGAAAAAATCATCGCCAAAGGAGACCCGTATCCGGAACAGCTGAAAGAAACCGCCCAATGGATCGCAGAGCGTGCCAATGTTCAGCACTATGATATTGGCTGGCAAAGTGAAGGGAACACCCCGGACCCATGGCTCGGACCGGATGTGCAGGACTTAACAAAAAATTTGCACCATCAGTACGGCTATGAGTCATTCGTCTACTGTCCGGTAGGATTTGTAGCCGATCATCTTGAAGTATTGTTTGATAATGATGTTGAATGTAAAGATGCCTGCGACAGTGTAGGAGCGGCATATTACCGGCCGGAAATGCCAAATAGCCAGCGTGAATTTTTAGAGGCGCTTGGTGATGCGATTGATTCTTTAGTGGAACAGAGGGTTTCCTCGTAATATAAAAAGGCGTCCTTTCAAAGGTGAAAGGACGTCTTTTGTATGGCTATGCTTTTCCTTCCTGCTTTAATCTGCCGGCAAGTACATAGAGTACAGCCAGTGTGACAAAGTGGGAGGAAAAATCATTATGGTCCTGCTGTGGATAGACTTCAACAAAATCCATACCGCAGACTCCATGTATACCGAATTCATGAATGAGAGTCAGCAGCTGCTCGGGGCGGAGACCGTTGGCATCCGCCGGGCCGCCCGGATTGTAGGCGTAATCTAAAATATCGCTGCAGATACTTAAATATACTTCGTCGGTACCCTCAGAAGCGGTATCGTAGACTTCTCTGGCAAATGCCTTTAAATCCGGGGCATTGCGGATTTTATCGATGGTAATCGTAACAGCGCCCGCTTCTTTGGCGGATCTGCCATTGACGGCTTTATTGCGCGGACCATGAATGCCGAGGTGTACGAGGCTTTCATTTCTCACCTGTTCATATTCATACAGGCGTGCAAACGGGGAACCGCGTCCGAACTCATCGCCCATCGATTCGTCGTTATTATCAAAGTGGGCATCAATATGAATGATTCCTACTTTTTTTCCGGTAGTTTCACCAAGCGCCCGAACAATCGGGTAGGTGATGCCGTGATCGCCCCCGAGACCGACAGGGAAAGTGCCGGAAGCCCATAAAGAAGAAGCGAAGGACTCGATTGTTTCCATTGTGGCCGGAACGTCGGCCGGGGTGGTGGAAATATCACCGGCGTCTGCGAGGCTGTAGTGACTGAGTACATCGATGTCGCCGAGCTCGGGCAGGTAGCCGCTGTAGCGCTCGGAGCACTGGCGGATCACCTTCGGTCCAAGCTCACAGCCTGTGTACGCTCCCCAGGTTACCGCTCCTTCCCATGGCACACCGTAAATAGTTGCCTGATAGTTTGCTGCTTTCGATAAATCCTTTGCCACTGAAGAAGCGTGAAGGAAGGTCGGTGTATTTCCGTAAATGAGTGGTCGATTCATATGTCAGCACCCTCTCTGTGTATGATTTTCAATGTATAGGGAGTGAAGAAGTGTCCATGCCCGGATACGTTTACCACGTGACATGTGATACAATAAAGTGTACCATATGTGAGTAGTTTTGCGTTCGAAGCAGTGGAACAAACTGTACGGCAGCGGCGCAGTGAAGTGGAAAGGCGGTAATTCCTATGAACGCTGAAGAGAAATTGGACGTATTGAAGCATTCCCGTCATGACTGGATGAATGTCCTGCAGCTTCTAAAAACACACGCTGCGCTTGGTAAAGTGGAAGAGCTTCAGAAAGTGATCGAAAAAACGACCTTTAAAGCTTCCCATGAAGCCAAGCTGTCAAATGTCCAGGCTCCGGCGTTCGCTGTCGAACTGATAACGTTCCACTGGAAGGAACACTGGTTTTCCATTGATTTTGAGGTGGAGGATACGTTCAGTGCCAAACCGGACGATCAAAAATGGACTGGTTTTTTTCAAGAACTGGCAGCGCGCATTGATGAACAGGCCAATCGAACGAGAGATAACCATCTCGAGATTTCCATCAACGAGAACGATGGCGGGCTTCCGTGTCTGGAACTCGATTTTGAAGGTGAATTAAAGAGTCCCGAGAGGCTTGAACAGTGGATACGAAAAGAGTCCGTAATGATAGATATGATTGAGTATATAGAAGTAAGCACAGAACACCTATATTGCGTCATTGTCGATCAAGCAGGCGGTCAGTAAGAATACTAATGAGGTGAAAGAGTTGTTTGTAGATCACGTAAATTTATATGTAAAAGGCGGCGATGGCGGAGATGGCATGGTCGCCTTTCGTCGGGAAAAGTATGTCCCGGACGGCGGACCGGCCGGAGGCGACGGAGGCAGAGGCGCAGATGTAGTTTTTGAAGTGGATGAAGGGCTTAGAACATTGATGGATTTCCGGTATCAGCGCCATTTTAAGGCAAAGCGCGGAGACAATGGAAGATCCAAAAACCAGCACGGCAGAGGCGGCGAAGATTTAATTGTCCGGGTACCGCCGGGTACTATTATTCGTGACCGCAGCTCCGAGGTTATGATTGCGGATTTAACAGAGCATAAACAACGCGTGGTAGTGGCAAAAGGCGGCCGTGGCGGCCGTGGTAACACACGGTTTGCTTCGCCTTCTAACCCGGCCCCGGAAATCAGCGAAAAAGGCGAGCCTGCGGAGGAAAAAGACATTCAGCTTGAACTGAAGGTGCTGGCAGATGTTGGTCTCGTCGGTTTCCCGAGCGTTGGTAAATCCACGCTGCTTTCTATTGTATCAGCGGCACGGCCGAAAATTGCCGATTATCCATTTACTACACTAAAGCCGAACCTCGGCGTTGTGGATGTAGGAGAAGGAAAAAGCTTTGTCATGGCGGATCTCCCGGGACTTATTGCCGGAGCCCATGAAGGCGTTGGGCTCGGAGCCCAATTCTTACGGCATATTGAACGGACACGGGTGCTTGTGCATATCGTGGATATGGCCGGCGAGCTTGAAGGCCGGGACCCGTTTGAGGATTTCCAGCAGATCAATGCGGAGCTGCGGGAGCACAACCTTCGTCTGCTCGAACGTCCAATGATAGTAATGGCTAACAAGATGGATATGCCGGGCACAGAGGAACAGCTTGAGGAGTTTAAAAAGAAGCTCCCGGAAGGTATTGAAGTGTTTCCTGTATCGACACTTAGAAAGCAGGGCATTCAGCCGCTTTTGCAACGAGTAGCGGACCTTGTGGAAACGACCCCTGCCTTTCATTTATATGATGAAGAGGACCAGGAAGAAAAAGTGGTGTACACGCTCGATGAAAAAGAAGCTCCGTTTTACATCGGCCGTGCCGACGACGGTGCTTATGTACTGTACGGGCCGGATATCGAAAAACACTATAGAATGGCGGATCTCTCCCACGAAGATTCGATGCAGCGCTTTTCAAAAAAATTACGCAACATGGGTGTGGATGAAGCACTGCGCGAGCGCGGAGCTAAGCACGGCGATACAGTAAGGCTGCTGGACTTTGAGTTCGAATTTGTTGATGGGTAATCAGTCAGTATAAATCAGAGTATAAAAGAGTGTGGTGAAAGCAGTGGCAGACAGAATTGATCATTTCTATCTTGTACGGGAAGATCTGTTGACAGATGCAATGCAGAAAACGTTAGAAGCAAAAGCACTGCTCGAAAGCGGGAAGGTGCACAAAGTGGCAGAGGCGGTACAGCATGTGGATCTGAGCCGCAGCGCTTTTTATAAATACCGGGATGCTATATTCCCGTTCCATACGATGATACAGGAGCAGATTATTACATTATCGATCCAGCTTGCCGATCGTTCAGGCTCCCTTTCGGAGCTGCTGCGTATTGTAGCGGAAGCGAATTCAAATGTGCTGACTATTAATCAGACGATCCCGCTGCAGGGACGGGCAAATATCACGTTAACTGTTGATACATCGGTGCTCAGTCTGGAAATCCGTGACTTTGTGCGCAAAATTCAGGGAATGGAATTTGTGGAAAAAGCTGAAATAGTTGGCTCCGGATCGCTGTAAAGAGTAGGAAGGTAAAGGAGTGGAGAGAGTGAAGCGAGTAGGATATCTTGGCCCGAGGGGGACTTTCACAGAAATGGCAGCCCGGGTGCTGTTTCATGAGCAGGTGCTCGAGCCCTTTGATACGATTGCAGAAGGGATGAAGCTGACGGAGCAGCAGGAGATAGATATTGCTGTCGTACCGCTTGAAAATGCGATTGAAGGCTCGGTGAACGTGACCCTGGACTATTTGATTCATAAGCATGAACTGCCGATTATTGGGGAAGTGACCGTGCCGATTGAGCAGCACCTGCTGGCTCTTCCCGAGGAAAAGGAACAATGGCAGCAGGCGGAATTTGTACATTCGCACCCGCATGCCATCGCCCAGTGCCATGAATTTTTAAGCAGGTGGATGCCGGAGACAAAAGCACAATTCACGAATTCCACGAGCGCCGCTGCAAAAAAACTGAGTGAAGGTACTGCTGAAGGCGTGGTTATTGCGACGAGGCTTGCTGCGGAGCAGTATGGTCTCGAGATCGTAAAGGAAAACATTCATGACTATACGAATAACCATACCCGATTTGTGGTTCTTGCAGGCAGTGAAGAGCGAGCGGAAAGCCTTTCGGAAGAAAAAAAAATAACCGAAAGGACGACGATGGTCATTACGCTGCCGTCCGATTACCCGGGCGCTCTGCATCAAGTGCTCGCAGCCTTTTCATGGCGGAAATTAAATTTAACAAAAATTGAATCCCGTCCAATGAAGACCGGGATTGGAAACTACTTTTTTGTCATGGACGTGGAGCAGCCGGAAGACGATATTTTGATTCCAGGCGTTATTGCGGAGCTTGAAGCGCTCGGGTTCGGCGTCCGGGTTCTCGGGCATTATCCGTGCTTTGAACTTTCTACAGCCGAGGCGAAAGTAGACAGCCGGACATCAGGCTAATTGTCTTCGTTAATCAGGTAGGCATGATTTTTCAAAGCTTCAAGCAGAACATCAAACTGGGTATGCGAAGGAATTTCAATGGTATGAAGATGCACGCCGGCAGTCAGCTCTGAGAGCATGGAAGCATTTGTGTTTTTCATATTCTCAATAAAGCGGTCCGCATCAATCCGGCTTTCAATCATTAAGGATGCGGTGATGTCGCCATAGACGGGATGCTCGACGGAAACATCAATAATTTTCCCCCCGTGATCTACGATCAGGTACAGCTCCTCGAGGGTACTGTCCGGATCGGAAGGGTGGGAGACGGCTACGCGCTTTCGTACTGTCTGTCCCGTATCCTTATTTTTGATAATGATGTAGCCCTGGGACGTAGCGAGAATAGGGTGCCCCTGGGCTTTCAGTAAAGACATGTCCTGGACGATGACCTGGCGGCTGACGCTCGCCCTTGAAGCAAGAGAGCTCCCGGTCAGCGGCCGGGTGGAGATTTCAAGCCATTCGAGCAGCTGCTTGCGCCGGTCGGCTCCAAGCATTTTTTTAGAAGGATGATTAGGCATAACAATACCTCACTTTGTTGGTTGCTACTCTATATCATAGCGGTAAAGTGTTTTTATTGTAAATTAAAAACTGCCGCCGTTTTATTCTATATCGGGCGGTGAAGACAGGAAGGGGAAACGTAATGGCAGGACATTCGAAATGGAATAATATTAAACGCCGCAAGGAAGCTCAGGATTCCAAGCGGGCAAAAATATTCACGAAATTGTCGAAGGAGATTTTCGCCGCTGTGCGGGAGGCAGGAGATGATCCCGACCAGAATCTTCGTTTGCGTATGGCGATTACAAAAGCACGGGCAGCGAATATTCCAAATGAAAATATTACGCGGACCATCAAAAAAGCAAAAGGACAGGGCGCGGAACTGCAGTATGAAGAAATGACGTACGAAGGCTACGGCCCTGGCGGAGCTGCTGTAATGGTAAAAACGTTAACGGACAATAAAAACCGGACTGTGGCGGATATCCGTGCCGCCTTTAACAAAAATGGAGGAAACCTCGGGGAGAATGGCTGCGTTTCTTTTCTTTTCAATAAAGAAGGCTTTCTGGCCGTGGACCGTGAAAATGTTGAAGCCGATGAAGACACGTTCATGCTTGAAGCGGTAGAAGCCGGAGCGAATGATGTGGAATACGATGACCACGGCTTTTACATTTACACGGAGCCCGATGATTTTGAAGCTGTAAAAGGGGCTATGGAGCATACGTATCATTTTTCTACAGCGGAGGTTACCATGATTCCGGAAACGAAAGCCCATTTAGAGGATGAGCATGCCCGGAAAATGCTCAAATTGATCGATACGCTTGAAGATAACGATGATGTGCAGAGCGTGTACCATAACTTTGAAGCAGAAGAAGAGCAGATGGAACGTCTGGAAGTTTCCTCGTAAACCTTTCACCCCGCCGGTGGAAGGTTTTTAATGCCCGGGCGTTTGGAAGACTGGGCGAATAGTCATTTTTCAACAGGGACGATCTTTGCTATGATATAGGAAAGCATGTTCGCATTTCAATAAGGCAAGGAGAGGACCACAGTGATCGAATTCGTAAAGGGACGCGTGGATCATATAAAGGGAGATACCGTCACGATTGAAAACAACGGCATCGGCTATTTAATCTATTGCTCCAATCCTTTTGTGTTTAACGGCCAGCAGCCGGATGAAGAAACAGTAGTATATACATATCAGTATGTAAAAGAGGACGTGAATCGTCTGTACGGCTTCCGCTCAAGAAAAGAGCGCGAGCTGTTTGAACAGCTGCTGCAGGTGTCGGGGATAGGGCCAAAAGGTGCCCAGGCGATTCTTGCCTCCGGAGATCCGGGGCAGGTGGTAGGAGCTATTGAAAACGAAGACGAAACGTTTTTAACGAAATTTCCGGGAGTCGGTAAAAAAACGGCAAAGCAGATGATTATCGATTTGAAAGGAAAATTGACCGGTGTTTACGATGCGGTAACAGTAGCAGGAGCGCCGGTGTCTCTGCTTGACGAGCAGCAGCCGGGGGGAGACCTTGAGGAAGCACTTGAAGCACTGACGGCTCTCGGTTACGGGGAAAAAGAAATCAAAAAAGTACGCCCTCATCTGGAAAAAGAACAGCTGAGTGCGGATGAGTATGTAAGAAAAGCCCTGCAGTGGATGCTCACATAGCAGAAAATGGAGGAGGAAAAATTCTTGGAGGATAGAATTGTTTCTCAGGAAGCAGAATCAGGAGAAGATTTGGTGGAACAAAGTATTCGCCCGGATCGCCTCCGGGAATATATCGGCCAGCGGAAAGTAAAGGAAAACCTCGAAGTGTTTATTGAAGCGGCGAAGCTTCGGGAAGAGCCGCTTGATCATACGCTGCTTTACGGGCCCCCTGGGCTTGGGAAAACGACGCTCGCCATGATTATCGCCCGTGAGATGGATGTGAACATCCGGACGACGAGCGGCCCTGCTATTGAAAGGCCCGGAGATCTGGCCGCGGTCATGACAGCTCTTGAGCCCGGTGACGTACTTTTTATCGATGAGATACACCGGCTCCCACGGGCGGTGGAGGAAGTCCTCTACCCGGCGATGGAGGATTTTTGTATCGATATCGTAATTGGCAAGGACAGCTCTGCTCGTTCTGTCCGCCTTGATCTTCCCCCGTTCACGCTGATTGGCGCCACTACGAGGGCGGGCCTGCTCTCCGCTCCGCTCAGAGACCGTTTCGGGGTGCACGCGCGCCTGGAGTACTACGTGGAGGAGGACCTGGCTGAAATCGTCCGGCGTTCGGGGGATTTGTTCCAGCTCAATATTGATAAAGGAGCAGCCTACGAGCTCGCCAGAAGATCCCGTGGAACTCCCCGGGTGGTGAACCGGCTGCTGCGCCGGGTACGTGATTTTGCGCAGGTGCAGGGAGACGGAAGCATCACGATGGAGCTGGCGAATCATGCACTCGAACGGCTGCAGGTGGATAAGCTCGGCCTTGACCACATTGACCATAAATACCTGCTCGGCTTGATTGAAACCTTCCGGGGCGGTCCGGCCGGCGTAGAGGCAATAGCGGCGAAGATCGGGGAGGAGGCCCATACGCTTGAAGACGTGTATGAGCCGTATTTAATGCAGATCGGATTTTTACAGCGGACCCCGCGAGGAAGAAAAGCAGCTCCGCTTGCGTACGAGCATTTCGGTTATCCGTATCAGGAAGAAAATACATGAGATTTTTTAAGGAGCCAGTACTCTGCGGTGCTGGATTTCTTTCGTGCATAAAACAGTAAACTCCTATATAATAGCTTTTGGTTTTACGTGATTGAACGAATAGGAAGGGTTAGTCATGAATATAAATGAATTTGATTTTGAACTGCCGGAAGAGCTGATTGCACAGCAGCCGCTGAAAGAACGGGATCAGTCGCGGCTGCTTGTGATGAATACGAAGGAAGAGACAATTGCGCATGAACGCTTTCATCAAATTGAAGATCACCTTGAGGCCGGGGACTGTTTAGTGCTCAATAATACAAAAGTATGGCCCGCAAGACTAATCGGGGAAAAGAAAGAGACCGGTGCCGGGATTGAAGTGCTGCTGCTGCAGCAGGAGGGTGACACGTGGGAGACGCTTGTGAAGCCGGCGAAACGAGTGAAACCTGGAACCGTAGTCACCTTCGGGGACGGACGTTTGACTGCAGAATGCACGAAGGTGCTTGAGCACGGGGGCCGGGAGATGGTGTTTACCTATGAAGGTATTTTTCTTGAGATTCTTCAGGAGCTTGGTGAAATGCCGCTGCCTCCGTATATCAAAGAAAGGCTCGAAGACCAGGATCGGTACCAGACTGTGTATGCCGAGCATTACGGATCCGCTGCAGCCCCTACGGCAGGCCTTCACTTTACGTCGGAGCTGCTTGAACGGCTGAAAGCAAGAGGTATTCGTACGGCGCATCTAACACTGCATGTCGGACTAGGGACGTTTCGCCCGGTATCCGCCGAAACGGTGGAGGAGCATGATATGCATGCGGAATTTTATCATCTGCCGCAGGAAACAGCCGAAATTTTAAATGAAACGAAATCAGCGGGCAAACGTATAGTTGCAGTGGGGACGACGTCAGCGCGTACGCTCGAAACCGTGGCAGGCAAACAGGAAAATAAATTTATGGAAGCGAGAGGCTGGACGGATATTTTCATTTATCCAGGCTACACGTTCCGGGGAATTGACGCGCTTTTGACGAATTTCCATCTGCCAAAATCTACACTGGTGATGCTTGTGAGCGCTCTTGCCGGGAAGGAATTTCTTTTCCGGGCCTACGGGGAAGCCATACGCGAAAGGTACCGCTTTTTCAGTTTTGGGGATGCAATGCTTATACACTCGGGAGGAAATAACGAATGACCGCAGTAACATACGAACATATTAAGACGTGCCGACAGTCAGGAGCGCGGCTCGGCAAAGTGCACACACCGCACGGGTCGTTTGACACTCCTGCCTTTATGCCGGTGGGGACGCTTGCCACCGTAAAAACATTAAGCCCGGAGGAACTGGAGTCGATGGGTGCAGGGATGATTTTAAGCAACACGTATCATTTATGGATACGGCCCGGCGAAGATATTGTGGAAGAAGCCGGCGGCCTGCATAAATTCATGAACTGGAATAAGCCAATTCTCACCGATTCCGGAGGGTTTCAGGTCTTCAGTCTAAGCAAGCTGCGGGATATTAAAGAAGAAGGCGTTCATTTCCGGAACCATATTTCCGGAGCCAAATTATTTCTCTCTCCGGAAAAAGCGATGCAGATCCAAAATTCTCTTGGTGCCGACGTGATGATGGCATTTGACGAATGTCCGCCTTATCCGGCCGAGGAAGAATACATGAAAGCATCTGTTGAGCGGACGACCAGATGGGCTGAACGGTGTCTTGAGGCACATGCCCGTCCAGAGGATCAGGCGTTATTTGGAATCGTGCAGGGCGGGGATTACCGGCATTTGCGTGAAAAATCTGCAAAAGAGTTGATTTCAATGGACTTTCCGGGTTACGCTATAGGCGGATTATCTGTTGGAGAGCCTAAGGAAACGATGAACCGAGTGCTGGAATATACGGCCCCGCTTCTCCCTCAAAACAAACCACGCTATTTGATGGGAGTCGGGTCGGCAGATGCGTTAATTGACGGATCTATCCGTGGGATAGACATGTTTGATTGCGTTCTTCCAACAAGAATCGGCCGAAACGGAACGTGTATGACAAGCAAAGGCAGGCTGGTCGTAAGAAACGCTTCAAATGCCAGAGACTTCCGCCCGATCGATGAAGCGTGCGGGTGCTATACCTGCCGCAATTACTCGAGGGCTTACATCCGGCATCTGATCAAAAGTGAAGAAACGTTCGGCGTCCGGCTTACTTCGTACCATAACCTGTATTTCCTACTGTCTTTAATGCAGCAAGTACGCGAGGCTATCCAGCAAGATCGTCTGCTCGATTTTCGGGAAACTTTTTTTGAACAATACGGCTTTAACCGTCCGGATGCTAAAAATTTCTAGATCGGGGAAGCTAAAGGGACAAGGGGTGAAACAGTGAGTACAATTATCGTATTGGTTTTGATGTTTCTCATATTCTATTTCCTTTTGATTCGTCCGCAGCAAAAGCAGCAGAAGCGGATCAAGGAAATGCATGCGAATCTGCAGAAGGGTGACCGTATCGTTACTATCGGCGGTATACACGGCACCATCGATGCTATTGATGAAAACAAACTTATCGTGGAAGTAGACGGCAACATGAAATTGACGTTTGATCGTAACGCGGTCCGCGAAACAGTAAATGAATAGTTTGTACAGAATTCCCGTTTATGAATAAACGGGGATTTTTTCATCCTGTGAAAAAAGTATGTTTGCCACATCTTCATGGTTAAGTATAATGAAAAGCAGGAGGTGCTCTAATGGAAAAAGCCTGGGAAGAATGGAAGCTTGTTGTTTATCCGGTACTTGAGAGCAAAGTGAAGGAGTTTGAAACTCTGGGATACAAAAACATACATATAGACGAAATCTGGGAAATGAGCATAAACCAAATGAAAAAGCGTCAGGCAGAGCCGGCATTACATACAATTGTGCAAACAATACTGCATATGAAAATGCACGATTACATGCAGCAGAAAACGATCGAATCGTATAAAAAGATTGAACAAAAGAAAAACTATGATGAAGCACTGGAGGAAATACTGGCCCAGGTCAGCGGTAATATAGCAGAAAAGGTCGATTGACATTTAATTCTGCGCATACGTATAATTGCTTTTGTTTGAGAAACACTGAACGGCACGGATACAAAAGAGATGGACCAGGCGGCACGCTCCGCTCTGGTTTATTTATGGGAGCGGAAGTATCATATAACGGCGGATCGAAGCACGGAAGGATGAACCTGTAATGGTAAAGAAATCAAGGATTGTTTATTTCTTTTTAATTATTTTTGCGCTGGCGGCGTTAATGATCCCAACGTCGGAGAAAATTGTGAACGGTATCGACCTCGGGCTTGATCTTCAGGGCGGATTTGAAGTGCTCTATGAAGTGGAGCCTCAGGAAGAAGGACAGGAAATTACAGATGAAACTTTGCAGAACACGGTAGCTGCGCTGACGCAGCGGGTGGACATTTTAGGTGTCTCCGAGCCGAATATTACCATTGAAGGTGACAACCGTATACGGGTGCAGCTCGCTGGTGTTGAAGATCAGCAGTCCGCACGGGAGCTGCTTTCTACAGAAGCGAACCTGAGCATCAGGGACGTGGATGATAATGAACGGCTCTCCGGAAGTGACATCCAGGAAGAAAGTGCTTCGGTAAACTTTGACGATTCAAACAACCCAATCGTCACAGTTTCCTTAAGAGACGGGGACCAGTTTGGACAAGTAACGGAAAATATTATTAATGAATACCAGCCTCCAAACAACCGGCTGGTCATCTGGCTGGATTACGAAGAAGGGGATTCCTACGAAGAGGAAGCCATGAAGGATGATCCAAAATTCATCTCTGCTCCGGCAGTGAGCGAGCCACTGTATACACAGGACATCCAGATTGAAGGCGACTTTAGTGTCGAAGAAGCGGAAAATCTTGCGGATATTTTGAATTCGGGATCGCTTCCTGTAGAGCTCGAGGAGGTATATTCGAACTCGGTTGGTGCTTCGCTAGGTGAACAGGCCATGGATAAAACCATTTTTGCCACGTTTATTGGCGTTGGGCTGATTTTCTTATTCATGCTCGTGTTCTATCGTTTTACTGGGTTTATCGCTGTGTTAACGCTCAGTACATACATTTATTTTGTACTTGCGATGTTTAACTTTATCCAGGGCGTGCTCACACTCCCTGGCATAGCGGCACTTGTCCTTGGGGTCGGCATGGCTGTGGATGCGAATATTATTACGTATGAACGAATTAAAGAAGAGATCAAATACGGCAGATCCATTTTATCGGCGTACCGTTCAGGAGCAAGAAGGTCTCTCGGTACAATTATCGACGCGAACGTCACAACCCTGATTGCTGCCGGGGTGCTTTTCTACTTCGGAACAAGCTCGGTTCAGGGCTTTGCCTTGATGCTGATCGTGAGCATAATGGTAAGCTTCATTACGGCAGTGCTTGGTACAAGGCTGCTTCTCGGTCTATGGGTGAACAGCCGGATCTTTAATAAAAAACCGAAGGTGTTTGGCGTAAAGGAGCGTGACATCCATGAACCTTAATAACAGCAGGAAGATCTTAAAACGAGTGATTCCTTTCGTCAAATTCCGGAATGTCTTTTTTCTGATTACTCTCGCCTATGTTCTTGCCGGAGCCATCCTTTTGTCAACGATCGGCTTAAACCTGGGCATCGACTTTCAAAGCGGATCAAGAGTAGAGGTCTCTGCAGATGAGCCATTAACTGAAGAACAGGTTCGCTCTGATTTTGAAGAGGTGGAAGGGAATTTGGAGCCGGACGATATTACACTTGGCGGAGATAATAATACAATTGCTTCCGCACGGTTCATCGGAGAGCTTTCCCAGGAGGAAATAGCTGCGGTGCAGACGTATTTTGAAGAAGAATACGGAAGCGTTCCAAATACGGGCACCGTTTCTCCTCAGGTCGGCCAGGAGCTGGCGCAGAATGCATTTATATCTGTGCTGATTGCTTCGCTCGGACTGATAATTTATATCACGATCCGCTTTCAGTTTTTATACGGAGTTGCTTCGATTATTGCCCTTCTTCACGATGCCTTCTTTATTATTGGCTTTTTCAGCCTGCTGCAGGTGGAAGTGAATGTGCCGTTTATTGCAGCGGTTCTCACGATTGTAGGTTATTCCATTAACGATACGATTGTGACGTTTGACCGGATCCGGGAAAACATGCCCCCGGCAGAGGAAATTGAATCGTTTGAAGATCTTGCAGAAGTAGTGGATGTCAGCCTGAACCAGACGCTCACCCGCTCCATCAATACTGTGCTGACAGTAGTATTTGCGGCAGCGGCACTGTTTATGTTCGGAGGCGAAGGCATACGGTCCTTTTCTCTGGCACTGCTTGTCGGCCTGGTAGCTGGAACGTATTCCTCCATTTTCCTGGCTGCCCAGGTGTGGGTGATCTGGAACTGGAAAAAAATTAAACGGGCCCGTGAAAAGGCGCCGGGAGAGGAAGAACCGGAGTCCTGAACAGAAAGCTTCCCTTTTTGAAGGGAGGCTTTTTATGGTTATTTTTGCAATTATACGGGTATAATAAAGGAGAACACAGATTGTGAAGGGAGTGAAAAAATGAAAGCACAAACAGGTTTAATCATGGGACTTATTTTAGCACTTATTATCGCTGTTTTTGCCGTGATTAATGTAAATAGTGTAGAAGTGAATTTATTGTTTGGCACAGGAGAATGGCCGCTGATTATTGTCATTTTGGTTTCTGTATTGCTTGGAGCGATGGTGGCAGGATTTCTCAGCATGTTCCGTATCTATAAGCTGAAAGCAGAAGTGCGCCGGCTCCGAAAAGCTACGAATGATCACAGCGCTGCTGTCGGATCAAGAACAGCCGGCACCACGCATGAAGATAATGATAAAGACAAATCGAGCCGTTCATCATAAATGCAGTAAATTTCGCTTCTTTTCCCTTTCCCGGGAAAAGAAGCTTTTTTTATGGAAGGTGGTGCAGATAAAATAGCTTTTATCCCGCGAGTATTTTCGATACAATAGTGAATGCAGATTAGGATCGTTTGAAACGCTAAAGCAAGAAAAGAGGAAGAGATATATGCTGCAGTCACGAACAAGATGGCATCAGCCCGATGTGGACGAACGTCTTGCAGAACAGCTTAAAAAAGAGCTGAATGTAAGTGTAATATCTGCGCGGCTTCTTGCTGCAAGAGGATTTGAATCAGCAGAGAAAGTCCGGCAGATGATTCATAATGACTGGTCTATTGTACATAACCCGTATTTGCTTGATGGAATGGAAGAAGCTGTCCGCCGTATTCAGCAGGCGGTTGAAAATAAAGAACGTATTCTCGTTTTCGGAGATTACGATGCGGACGGAGTGTCGAGTACCACTATTATGATCCGGCTCTTAAGCGAGCTTGGAGCTTCGTTTGGCTGGTATATTCCTAACCGGTTTACGGAAGGATATGGACCGAACGTTCCGGCTTTTCAATCGGCTCATGACGAAGGAGCCTCACTTATTATTACCGTGGATACGGGCATCGCGGCGGTTAATGAAATCCAGGCCGCCAATGATTTAGGCATGGATGTTATTATTACCGACCACCACGAACCACCTCCGGAGCTGCCGCCTGCGTACGCGATTATTAACCCGAAGAAACCGGGCTGCGCGTATCCGTTTAAAGAGCTTGCGGGGGTCGGGGTCGCCTATAAGCTAGCGCATGCTCTTCTTCCCGAGGAGCCTGTTCACTGGCTCGATATTGTCACGCTTGGCACGATCAGTGATCTTGTACCGCTCGTGGAGGAAAACCGGCTGTTCGTGCAGTGGGGACTCGACCTGTTAACGAACAGCAAACTCCCCGGCATTCAGGCGTTAAAACGAATATGCAGCATTGAAGGGGAGCAGCTTGAAGAAGACCATGTCGGCTTTGCAATGGGTCCGCGCTTGAATGCAGCGGGCCGTATGGAAGAAGCAGATCCCGCTGTGCATCTTCTGACTGCAGCTACGCTTGACGAAGCAGAATCGTGGGCGGAAATGATCGATGACCTGAATAATGAACGCAAATCGCTTGTTGAAAGTATGACCAAAGAAGCGGTGGAAGAGGTGGAAACGAACTTTCCCGTGGAAGACAATCCATTCATTATTGTGGCAGGAGAAGGATGGAACGCCGGTGTAATTGGCATTGTGGCAAGTCGTCTGGTGGAGAGGTATTACCGCCCGGTAATCGTTATGAGTATTGACGCTGCAAGTGGGGAGGCCAAAGGCTCGGCAAGAAGCATTGAAGGCTTCGATATGTTCCAGGAGCTTTCGAAAAACCGCGACGTGCTCCAAAAGTTCGGAGGGCACCCAATGGCGGCGGGCATGTCTTTGGACCCTGCCGATATCGACACCCTGAGAACCCGCATGGTCAGCCAGGCAAAAGAAACGCTGAGCAGCGAACTGCTTGTTCCGGCGACGCACATTGACGTGCATGTTTCGGTAAGTGACATTACCATTGACGCGGTCGAAGACCTGCGGAACCTTGCGCCGTTTGGCGTTGGTAATCCAAAGCCGGTTTTCCGGATTGAAAAAACGGTTCTCGAATCAGTGAAAACGATAGGCGCATCGAAAAATCACTTGAAGATGGCGCTGGCTGCTGGCGGGAAAAAACTTGATTGTGTCGGATTTCATCTCGGGTATTTATCGGAAAGCCTGACAGAAAATGAAGAGGTCTCCGTGGTGGGGGAGCTGAGTATTAATGAATGGAACGGCTTCCGCAAGCCTCAGCTATTTTTAAAGGATGCGAAGGTGGAGCAGATACAAATATTTGACCGCAGAAAAGAAAAGCGGGTGACGTTTGCGGACAATACAGATACGGCAGTTCTGGCTTTCACAGAAGAACAGCGGAAAGAGCTGGCGGCATCTGCGGGACATGCTGCCGTTCTTAACGGTACCGATATGGAAGGAAGGACTCATCACGCTGCGAATGTAGTGATAGCGGATATGCCGGCCTCTCTTGAAACACTGAAGCAGGCACTTGCGGTGTTCCCGCAGGCGGCGAACATTTATGTATACTTTCAGGGAAGAGAAAAAGCGTATTTTCATTCGATGCCTTCAAGAGAGCAGTTTAAATGGTATTATGCTTTCCTGAAAAAGCGCGGTTCGTTTGATCTGAACAGTCAGGGCAGGAAACTGGCCGAACATAAACAGTGGAAGACGGAAGATTTGTTTTTTATGAGCCAAGTGTTTTTTGAATTAGGTTTTGTTAAAATGAAAGATGCGGTTGTCTCGGCAGAGGAAAAGCCTGCGAAAAAAGATTTAACTGACTCCTCCTCCTACCAGGAAAAAATGGAGGCGAGAAATGTCGAGCAGGAATTGATGTTTACTCCGTTTCCGCAATTAAAAAAACGGCTCCTTTCCTGGCTGCCGGAAAAGGAAGAAACTATATTAGATATTAGGAAGAAGGTAAACCATGGACTTTAAAGATTACATAACAGTGATCGAAGATTTTCCTGAACAGGGAATCCGGTTTAAAGATATTACAACTCTTATGCAGAACGGCCCGGTGTACCGGCAGGCGATCGACAACATGATCGAATTTGCCGGAAAGCACGATGTTGATGTAATTGTTGGACCGGAGGCAAGAGGGTTTGTAGTCGGGTGCCCGGTTGCTTATGCAATGGAAAAAGCATTTGTACCGATCCGCAAAGAAGGCAAGCTGCCACGGGAAACCATTACGGAAGATTACGGCCTGGAATACGGGGAAGCGAGCCTCTCGATTCATACAGACGCCATTAAGCCCGGCCAGCGTGTGCTTATCACCGATGACCTGCTTGCTACTGGAGGCACCGTAAGAGCTACTGTGCAGCTGGTGGAAAAGCTGGGGGGAGTTGTGGCCGGCCTCGCATTCTTTATTGAGCTTTCCTATCTGGATGCAAGAAACAACAAAGAATTGAATGACTACAATATCTATTCTCTAGTCACGTTTGATTAATAAGGATATTTGTCTTAAGCCCCCTGCCAACCAGTGGTTCGGGGGTTATTATTATACCTGGAAGAGTCTGCGGCGGAAAAAAGGCCTGAGGCTTGAAATTAGAGTCAATTAGCGTTATATTTCTTCATATTCAGATATTTATATCCGGTAGGTGTACCGTGTATCTATTATAAGGTGGAAAGGCGAATAAGGGTGATTCCATGACGATTGATGAAGTAATGGAAAAAGCGGGCGTTTATTTATCCGAAGCGAATGTCGCTTTTTTGGATAAAGCTTATCATTATGCAGAAAAAGCCCATCAGGAACAATACCGGAAGTCAGGCGAGCCTTATATCCTGCACCCTATTCAGGTAGCCGGTATTCTAATAGAACTGCAGTTGGATCCTGATACGATCGCAGCTGCTTTTATGCATGATGTGGTTGAAGACACAGAAGTGACCGTTGAAGATCTCGAACGGGAATTCAACAGCGAAGTTGCCATGCTTGTGGACGGCGTCACGAAGCTGAAAAAAATTAAATACAAATCGAAGGAACAGCAGCAGGCGGAAAACCACCGCAAGATGGTGGTCGCAATGGCCAAGGATATCCGGGTGATCCTGATTAAGCTTGCGGACCGCCTGCACAACATGCGGACCCTGAAGCATCTTCCACCGGAAAAACAGCGCCGCATTTCTAATGAAACATTGGAAATTTTTGCCCCGCTTGCTCATCGATTAGGTATTTCCACAATCAAATGGGAGCTTGAGGACACGGCGCTCCGTTACCTCGAGCCCCAGCAGTATTATCGCATTGTGAATTTGATGAAACAAAAGCGTGCCGAACGGGAAGAATACATTGACCAGGTGATTGATAACATTCAGGAAAACGTGAATGATTTAAAAATCAATGCCGAAATGTACGGGCGGCCTAAGCATATTTACAGCATTTACCGAAAAATGGTGAAGGATAAAAAGCAGTTTAATGAAATTTATGACCTGCTGGCTGTACGTATTATTGTTGACAGCATTAAAGACTGTTACGCCGTGCTTGGAATCATTCACACCTGTTGGAAGCCGATGCCGGGCCGGTTCAAGGACTATATCGCCATGCCGAAGGCTAATATGTACCAGTCTCTTCATACGACCGTCATCGGGCCGAACGGTGAGCCCCTTGAAGTACAGATACGCTCCAGGGAAATGCACCGTATCGCCGAATTTGGTGTAGCAGCCCACTGGGCGTATAAGGAAGGCAAAGACGCGCAGAACAAACAGTCCCTTGAAGACAAGCTCACCTGGTTCCGTGAAATTCTGGAATGGCAGGATGATACGCCGGACGCCCAGGAGTTTATGGAATCACTCAAGATCGACTTGTTTTCCGACATGGTATTTGTGTTCACGCCAAAGGGCGATGTCATTGAGCTTCCGAGAGGCTCAGTCCCGATTGATTTCGCCTACCGGATTCATACGGAGATCGGCAACCGGTCGATTGGGGCAAAGGTGAATGGCAAAATGGTGCCGCTCGATCATGAGCTGACTACCGGCGATATTGTGGAAATGCTTACGTCCAAGCATTCCTACGGCCCCAGCCAGGATTGGCTGAAGCTGACGAAGAGCTCTCATGCCAAAAACAAAATTAAGCAGTTTTTCAAAAAAGAACGGCGTGAAGAAAATATTCAAAAAGGCCGTGAAATGGTGGAGCGCGAGCTGCGGGCGCAAAACTACGAGCCAAAAGAGATATTAAACGAAGAGAACCGGCAGGAAACAGCTGACAAATTCAGCTTTTCCAACGATGAAGATATGTTTGCGGCAGTAGGATATAACGGGGTCAGTCCGAAGCAGATCGTTACAAGGCTGACTGACCGGGCCCGCCAGGAGCAGGAGCAGGCCGCTGAACAAAAGTCTGTAGCTGAAGCCGTTAAAGACGTACAGCCTGCAACGCCGACGAGAAAGACTGGTGCCGGAGTTAGAGTGAAAGGCGTCGATAATCTGCTCGTGCGCCTATCGCGGTGCTGTAACCCGGTTCCCGGCGATGAAATTGTAGGCTTTATTACAAAAGGCCGGGGTGTTTCCGTGCACCGTAGCGACTGTCCAAATATTAAAAACGAAGATTCAGAACCACGTCTGTTGTCTGTGGAATGGGAAGGCGCAGCTGAGAAATCGAAAAACTATAATGTAGATATTGAAGTGACTGGCTATGACCGGCGCGGGCTTTTAAACGCTGTACTGCAGGCGGTGACTGAAACGAAAACCAACATGAGTGCTGTCAGCGGCAAAGCAGATAAAAACAAAATGGCTATTATTCACGTAACAGTAAATATCAGCAATACCGATCATCTGCGCCGGGTCGTGGATAAAATTAAGGGACTTCCTGACATTTATTCCGTACGGCGGGTGATGCATTAACGATTTGCAGGAAAGAAAGGGTCGTTCAGCGTGAAAGTGGTACTGCAGAGAAGCAAAGAGGCGGCGTGCCGCGTCGGGGATGAAATAACAGGAGAAATATCTTCAGGACTGGTGCTTTTTGTAGGCATTCACGGAGAAGATACGGAAAAGGACCTGGCGTGGATGGCCGAGAAGGTGAGTAATCTCCGCGTATTTGAAGACGAAGCGGGGAAAATGAACCGGTCTGTGCTCGACGCGGGAGGCCGCGTGTTATCTATTCCTCAGTTTACGCTCTATGGTAATACGCAGAAAGGACGCCGGCCGAACTTTATGGAGGCGGCCCCGCCGGAGCAGGCCAAAGCGTACTACCTCCAGTTTAACGACCTTCTCGCAGAACAAAGTGTTCATGTGGAAACAGGAGTGTTCGGCGCGGATATGGATATATCTTTTACGAATGACGGCCCGGTGACACTCATACTGGATTCCCCGAAAAGCCAGGGAAATGGTTGACAATCCCCGGGAAGATTCGTAAGATTGTTTTACAGAAGAACAGCTAAAGCCGATGATAAAGAAAGTAAACAGCGCGGCAGACTGCCAGAGAGGAAGGACCTGAGGCTGGAAGTCCTTCTCTTTCTCCCCTGTTGAAAGACACTTTGTAGGTTTTATTTCGAACGCTGCCAAGCAGCCGGTAGGAATAAACGTACGCCTTCGTTACAGGCATAAAGTGGAAACGAGTGTCGTTTCAATTAGGGTGGCAACGCGGATCAACCGTCCCTCATGATTCATGAGGGACGGTTTTTTTATGTGGAAAGAGTGAACATATTAAGGGAGGAAAGAGCATGGCTTATCGAATTCCAAGAGGGACCCAGGATATACTGCCGGGCGAGTCGGAAAAATGGCAGTTTATTGAACAAAAAATAGACGATATCTGCAGCCGGTTCAACTACAGTGAAATAAGAACCCCTGTTTTTGAACAAACCGAGCTGTTTGCACGGGGAGTGGGGGACTCCACGGATATTGTACAAAAAGAAATGTACACGTTCGAAGACAAAGGCGGAAGACAGCTCACACTCCGCCCGGAAAATACGGCTTCTATCGTGCGTTCCTACGTAGAAAACAAAATGTACGGATGGGCCGGACAACCGGTGAAACTGTATTACACCGGGCCGATGTTTCGCTATGAGCGTCCACAGTCCGGACGCATGAGGCAGTTTGTGCAATTCGGCGTGGAAGCGATCGGAAGTGCGGATCCTGCGATTGATGCAGAAGTTATCGGACTTGCCATGCAGTTTTATGAAGAAATGAATCTCAAGGGCCTTAAGCTGGTTGTCAACAGCCTTGGGGACAAGGAGAGCCGCACGGCTCACCGTGAGGCGCTTGTTTCTCATTTTGAGCCCCGTATCGGAGAATTCTGCAGTGACTGCCAGGAGCGCCTGCATACCAATCCGCTCCGGATTCTGGACTGCAAAAAGGATAAAGACCACCCGCTGATGGCAGATGCGCCTTCTATTCTTGATCACTTAAATGAAGAGTCAAGCAGCTATTTCAACCAGGTGAAAACAATGCTTGATGAAATGGGCATTCCTTACGAGGTGGATGCGAACCTTGTACGCGGTCTTGATTATTACACCCACACGGCCTTCGAAATTATGATTGAAGGAGAAGGCTTTGGCGCGATTACAACGCTTATGGGCGGTGGCCGCTACAATGGGCTGATTGAGGATATTGGCGGACCGGACACGCCTGGTATCGGCTTTGCGCTTAGCATTGAGCGGCTGCTGATGGCACTCAATACCCAGAACGTTGAATTGCCGGCAGAAAAAAACCTGGACTGCTACATTGTAGCAATGGGAGAAGAAGCCAAAAAACGCTCCGTTTCCCTGGTGCATGAGCTCCGGAGAGCAGGCGTCAAAGCCGATAAGGATTACATGGACCGTAAAACAAAAGCCCAGTTTAAAGCCGCGGACCGTACAAACAGTACCTTTACCGTGGTCATTGGCGACGATGAGCTGGAAGCAGAAGCAGTTAACATTAAAAATATGGAAACAGGCACGCAGGAAGAAGTGGCGCTGTCGGCATTTATTACTACTATGCAGGAACGTACAGGGAGGAAAGCACAATGATAGGACGGACGCATCATTGCGGAGACATTCAGGAAGCGCTGATAGGCGAAAAGGTAAGATTGAAGGGCTGGGCCCAGACCCGCCGGGACCTGGGCCAGGTGGTATTTATTGATCTCAGGGACCGTTCGGGGATCGTGCAGATAGTAGCGACTCCGGAACAGTCCCAGGAGGCACTGAACGCAGCGGAAAGGGTCCGCAGTGAATATGTGCTCGACGTAGAAGGAATTGTCGTACAGCGCGATGAAGAAACGTACAATGAAAAAATCCCGACCGGAAAGGTGGAAGTCCGGGTTGATAAGCTTTCAATTATGAATGCCTCAAAACCACTTCCGTTTCAGATTGAAGCAGATACTAACGTTTCTGAAGATGTCCGGCTCCGCTATCGCTACCTTGATCTTCGGCGTCCGGACATGCAGGAGACGTTCAAACTCCGTCATCAGACAACCAGGTTTATCCGCCGTTTTCTCGATGACCGTGATTTTTTCGATATGGAAACACCGATGCTCACCAAAAGCACCCCTGAAGGCGCAAGAGACTATCTGGTGCCAAGCCGGGTCCACCCCGGGGAATTTTATGCTCTGCCACAGTCCCCGCAGCTGTTTAAACAGCTTTTAATGGTCTCGGGATTTGAGCGTTATTACCAGATTGTACGTTGTTTCCGGGATGAGGACCTGCGGGCTGACCGGCAGCCAGAATTTACCCAGGTGGACATTGAGACGGCCTTTCTGGACACAGAGGACCTGTTCTCCATGATGGAAACAATGATGGCCGGGCTGTTAAAGGAAACGCGCGGTGTCGACATTGAAACACCATTCCCCCGTATGACGTATTATGAAGCGATGAACCGCTACGGATCCGACAAGCCGGAAACAAGATTTGGCATGGAGCTTGTAGAGCTGACCGATGTTTTAAAGAACAGTGATTTTAAAGTATTCAAAAATGCTGCGGCTTCGGGAGGCATCATTAAAGGACTGAACGTCAAAGGCGTGGCTAACCAGATGTCGCGCAAGGAAATTGACGATCTGGCAGAATTTGTGGCTGCCTACGGGGCGAAAGGGCTTGCCTGGCTGAAGGTAGAGGAAGAGGAACTGAAAGGCCCGGTTGCGAAGTTCTTAAGCGATGAGGAAACAGCATCGCTCCGGGAAGCGATGGGAGCAGAAGCAGAAGATCTACTGTTCTTTGGAGCAGACAGCCACCAGGTGGTTTGGGATTCTCTTGGTGCCCTGCGCCTGAAATTCGGAAAAGAGCTCGACATGATTGACCGCAGCACCTTTAATTTCCTATGGGTCACAGAATTTCCGTTGATGGAATATAACAAAGACGAAGACCGCTATGTAGCGATGCACCATCCATTTACACGGCCGGTGGAGGACGATGCCCACCTGCTTGAAACAAAGCCGGAAGATATCAGAGCCGAGGCTTACGACCTCGTGTTGAATGGTTATGAAATTGGCGGGGGATCGCAGCGTATTTATGAAAAAGATCTGCAGGAGAGAATGTTTACGGCTCTTGGATTTAATAAAGAAGAGGCGAAAGAACAGTTCGATTTTCTTATGGAAGCCTTTGATTACGGTGCACCGCCACACGGTGGCATAGCGTTTGGCCTTGACCGGATTGTCATGATCCTCGCAGGCAGAAATAATCTGAGAGATACGATCGCCTTCCCGAAAACGGCGAGCGCAACCGATCCATTAACTCAGGCGCCTGGGAAAGTCAGCAGCAGACAGCTTGATGAACTTCATCTTAAGCTCGATGTGTTTGAAAAAGACGAGGAAGACGAATAAAAAGCTATAAATGGTCAAGCTGATGAAACTTTTCAACAAAAACACCGGGGTCTGAATTGATCTGAAAAGTGCGGATGCCCTGAATCGTGTGAATGTAAAGAAAACCTATTTTTCCAGGTTCATAGCGGTATGATACGTCGAGCACTTCCTTGAGAGGGTAAGAAATCTCCTGATCGTGGCCGTAGGCGATATGATCTTCTTTCAAGCAAAGAGGGATTTCCACAGGGACCCGTTTTTTCTGAAAATCCTCAATTACGTGTTCTGTATACGTTGCATTAAGCCTGGCTAGTGTTTCTGTCATCATCTGCTCCTTTTAAGGCTCTGGCCACCTTGGAATGTTGTAGTAACGTTCTTGACCGAATTATACGAAAGTGCTAATATATAATCAAACAATGTGAAGAGTCCTGAGGTGTTCGTGAAGCACTGATCGTTTTGAGCCAACACATTCACATTGGGAGCCTGTCGTCTTGTTCTGGAGTACAAGCCTCAATGTTTGGGGAAGTATGAACGAACAAGCAAGGCACCCACCTGCCATGAGCAGGTTCAAAAACAAGTTCGTTTGACGGCACATTGGGACTCTTCCTGTTTTATTTAAATTGTTATGCATCCTCCGGCGCGTGAACAGTGCACCGGAGGTTTTTTACATAAATCCGGCGAAACTGGTGAATTGTTACGGCAGTAAGAGAAACGCAGGTGAACATACATTGAGAAAACTCCGCTCTAAGCTTCTGGTAATCACCTTAATCATAACAGCGCTTCCGCTGTTAATCTTTGGGGTGGTTTTGTTCGAATCCCAGCGTTCAGAAATGGAATCCCAGCTTGAGGGTTCTTTATTTTCGTTGTCCAATAATCTGTCGTTAACGATGGAAAGTGTTCTGTCGGAACGAATGAATGATCTGGATATGATGACGATGAATCCCGTTTTGCAGGATGAGAATGCAGAGCCTTCCGATATACGAAACGAGCTTGAACAAATGGTGGAAGCGGAAAATTTATATATGGGCATTGTTTACATAGATACGAATGGAGATATTGTTACGTCCACCCGGGATGAAGTGATAGGCAAAAACGTCTCCGACCGCGTATGGTACCAGAAGGCACGCGAGGGAAATCCAACACTTGAAGAAGCGTTTATAGATCCAATTTTAAAGCAGCCAATTATTCCTCTCGCAGGACCGGTGGAAAATGATGCAGGAAATGTGATGGCTGTCATCTCCCCCTCAATTAATGAAAATGCGCTGTGGGAAGTGCTCTGGCAGCGCCTGAATAAAATGGGCGAGCATGAACGTTTTTCCGGTCAGGCCTTTGTCGTTAATAATGAAGGGGAATACATTGCTTACCCGAACTCGGGCTACGTGCTTGAGGAAAGCTTTCTTGAAGAGCAGGGAATGGAAGAAAATTCTATCGAAGAGCTGATCGCGGGGCAGGAGGATCAGCTGATTGAGCACGGAAATGATGTTTCCGTAGTTACCCCGGTGGAAAACGTAGGAAGTCTGGCAAATGAATGGTACGTCGGCTATACGGTACCAAAAAGCGGATTTTACGCGAATCTCCGGCAGCTTGTCTACAGCTACTTGTTTGTTTTCAGCATTGTTTTGATTATTACGGTGTTTGCCGTTTTTAAGCTGTCCAAATACATTGTGCATCCTGTCGAGCGCCTTGCAGAAGCGACAAGCCGTTTTGCAATAGGTAAAAAGGTGTTTCCGCTGCAGACCAATGCCTACGAAGAAGTGGACGTGCTGACTAATACATTTAATCATATGTCAGAACAGCTTGAAGAAAGAGAGCGGGGGCACCGCCAGTCCACGATGATTCTGGAAACGACAGATAACGGGGTAATAGCTGTTTCCAGAGATTTTACGAATATCACCACGTTTAATGCTATGTGTGAAAAGCTGTTTGGACTCGACCGGAAAGAGGCACTCGGACACTCCGTGCAGCAGGTAATGCAAAAATCTGAAGACTTCCGCATGTTCGCACAGGAAATAGAAGCACACCGCCTGAATGACATGCAGCTGGAAATGAAAGAAATCGAAGCCCCAATCAATGGAAAAAACCGTACTTTCTTAGTGAATATGACAGTTCTCCCTCCCGTGGATTCCCGGGAGTCCTCTGAGGGCATTGTACTTATATTTAACGATATTACAGAAAAGAAGGACATGGAAAATGAGCTTGTCCGAAGCGAAAAGCTGAAAATGGTAGGGCAGCTGTCTGCAGGTTTTGCACATGAAATCAGGAACCCACTCACCACTATCAAAGGATTCGTTCAGCTGTTCCGCCAGGCGGCGAAAAAAGAAAAGGATATTCAGCATTACGATTTAGTACTGAACGAAATTGACCGGATGAACAGCATTGTGGAAGATCTGCTTGGTCTTGCCAGACCTACCAGCTCCGGCGATGAACACAGTATTCAGGTGAACAGCCTGCTTGAAGAACTGCTCGAGCTTTACAGCCAGCAGGCTGTAAAAAACAAAACGTTCATTTATACGAATTTTGATGATCTTCCGGAAATCATAGGGGACCGCAAGAAATTATCCCAGGTGTTTGTGAATCTGATCAAAAACGGTCTGGAAGCGATGCCGGACGGAGGCGTGCTGCGGGTGGAAACATCCATGCACTGGACCGGAGAGCCATATTATGAAGTGAAAATAAAGGATACTGGAAGCGGTATGAGTGAAGAGCAGCTGCAGAAAATCGGAAATCCTTTTTATACGACCAAATCAAACGGAACCGGTCTCGGGCTGATGACCGTGTTTCAAATTGTGGAGGATTTTAAAGGAACGCTGGAGGTCGATTCCGCTCCTGGAAGCGGAACCGAATTTAACGTGCGGCTCCCGGCGCAGCTGGCCGGGGAAACGACGAGCAGTGAGAGCCAAAATGTAAATTAAAGACGCCTGTACTTAAGGCGTCTTTTTGGTGTAAACCCCGATTCGACAGGCGGCACAGCAGGCCGCTTATGTTTTCTTCTTTGCTGGTTTGATCTGGTAGTACACGTCCGCCAGGGCTTTTTCAAATTTGCTGTTGTTTTTCGGTTCGTAATACTGCTCGTTTTTAAGCTTGTCTGGCAGGTACTGCTGCGGCACCCATCCCCGCTCGTCATTATGCGGGTACTCGTACTCGCTGCCGCGGCCAAGAGCACCGGCCCCTTTGTAATGGGAGTCCCGGAGATGGGAGGGAATACCTGGCGTGCCTGCTTTCAGCATCGCCTCCCGCGCTGCATCAAGCGCTTTATAAGCGCTGTTTGATTTAGGGGAAAGGCAGAGCTCTATGACGGCATCCGCAAGCGGTATTCTTCCTTCCGGGAAGCCCAGCCGCTCGGCAGCTTCAACAGCAGCAAGGGCCCTCGGACCCGCCTGGGGGTTTGCCAGCCCGATGTCCTCATAGGCAGTGACGATAAGCCGTCGGCCGATGCTGATTAAGTCCCCGGCTTCAATTAAACGGGCGAGGTAATGAAGCGCGGCGTCAGGGTCACTGCCCCGAATGGATTTTTGGAAGGCGGAAAGCACATCGTAATGGTGGTCGCCGTCTTTATCGTGAGTGAAACGCTTCTGTTGAATGCATTCCTCCGCCACCCTTTGAGTAATGCGGATGATTCCGTCATCGTCCGGCTTCGTGCTGAGCACGGCAAGCTCAAGCGCGTTAAGCGCAGCACGCACATCGCCGCCGCCCGCTTCGGCCAGATGCGTGTGTGCCTCCGTGGTTATTTCTGTCTGGTACGCGCCCATCCCATTCTTTGGATCACGGAGACTGCGTTCGATCAGCTGCTTCATTTCTGGTATGGAAAGCGGCAGCACCTCAAATATATGTGTGCGGCTGCGTATTGCCGGGTTAATAGCGTGGTAGGGATTGGCAGTAGTAGCTCCAATCATGATAATCAATCCGCTCTCAAGGTAGGGAAGCAGAAAGTCCTGTTTCGTTTTATCGAGCCGGTGCACTTCGTCCATAATGACAATCAGCTGGTCTGACATTTTGGCTTCCTGCACGGCGAGTTCCATATCCTTTTTATTGTTCATAACGGCGTTCATTTTTTTATAGGCAATATCTGTACTTCCTGCGATGGCAGAGGCGATCGATGTTTTTCCTGTGCCCGGCGGGCCGTATAAAATCATGGAGGAAAGTTTCTTTGTTTCCACCATACGCGCAATCATTTTGCCTTCCCCGAGAATATGCTCCTGGCCGGAAACTTCTTCGATAGAGACAGGACGCATCCGGTAGGCAAGAGGCTGTTTGGATGACATGTAGTTTCTCCTTTCGTAAACAGTTCACGTTGAAATTGTATCATGTTTTCTCTTATAGGAGGATGAACAGCACACCGCAGGTATGATATACTAACATTAATTCCAACTGTTTTTATCAGCATTAGAAGCTGGGCAGCTAAATGACAAAGCAACTAACCAATCAGCAGAATCATTGAAGATGTAACAGGTACTCACAGGCCTGACAGGAAGGGATGACGGCATTGAAAATTTCAACTAAAGGCAGATACGGACTGACGATTATGATGGCGCTTGCGAGAAAGCATGGGAGCGGCCCTACATCCCTGAAATCCATCGCACGGGATCATAATCTTTCCGAGCATTATTTGGAGCAGCTGATTGCTCCGCTTCGAAACGCCAGCCTCGTGAAAAGTGTGAGGGGGGCCTACGGTGGCTATATGCTTTCTAAAGAACCGGCTGACATAACGGCGGGCGATATTATCCGTGTCCTTGAAGGCCCAATCAGCCCGGTCGAGGTCCTCGATGACGAAGAGCCGGCTAAACGGGACCTATGGCTGAAAATCCGGGATGCTGTGAAGGATGTCCTCGATAGTACTACGCTTGATTATCTGGCGGAGTATCAGGGCGACGAAGAACAGGAAAATTATATGTTTTATATCTAACTCTTGAAGGTATGAAAAGTATACATGCGAAATCTCCACGCCGCATCCGGCATGGAGATTTTTTTATGATAAATTTTTCAGGGGGAATGGCCGTGGCCGTAGAAAATATTATCGTTGTTGTAATCTTTTTACTTATCCAGCTATTCGCAGATAAATTAATATCATCCGAAAAGATCGGTCGTTTCAGCTGGCTGTCATTTTCCGGAGGGGTGGCCGTCGCGTTTATTTTTGTGTACATACTTCCGTATCTGCATGATGAACAAAGCAAATATGGTGAAAGTTCTTTTCGGGGTTTGACGTTTGAGTCGGAATTTTATCTGCTCAGCCTGGTGGGACTTATCATTTACTTTGTTATTCACAATATTGCGGTGCGGGCCTATCATTCTACGAGCAGAGGGGAGGGGCAGTTTTTCTGGATTCAAATTGCCTTTTTTGCCCTGTATAATAGTATGGTCGCCTACACAGTGTTCGGATCCGACGTTCAGGGACTGCAGACAGTTTTTTACGGGGTGGCAATTGGGCTTCATTTTATGGCTATCTCGCATGATCTGCACCGGGAAGATGCGGGCAGGTATAAGCGGGGAAGGTATTATCTGGCAGGAGGTATTTTATTTGGCTGGATATTTGCCATTGTGTTTACGCTGCCGGAAATTGTACTGGCTATTACGTTTGCGGTCATTGCAGGCGCGATGATATTTAATGTGCTGAAAAAAGAAATGCCGACAGAAGAATCCGCTCATCTGCCGACCTTTTTATGGGCAGCATTCATCTATACTGTCGTAACAGAAATATTGAAGCTGCTGTTTAATTGGTAAGCGCGGCTGCATATAAAAAAGCAAACATTTCTAATTAAAGATCGTATTTAAGCGCAAGCTCGGCCGCCCGTAGCCGGGTATCGACCGTTTGATGCTCTTCAAGCATCTCCCTGACCGTTTCAATCGCTTTGCCCTTCAGCACACCGCCGCTGATAAACGCTACATCAAAAATGATTTCATTCAGCACATCGAGGTGGTGGGTTAAGTCTGTGATGGTTTTTGGCGAGCGGAGGGAGGCCTGCAGCTCTTTACTGAAATCATTGCGGTTAAGCGGCTCTTTGTTGAAAAACCAGCTGACGGTCTTCTGATGGGGATAGCCGAGGCCCTTTTTCTGGTTATCAACGTTTGGGACATAAATGTACTGCGAGGTGACCGTGCAGAAATATACGTCACGGTTGTTGTCGTCCGGCACAATCACGAGGTCGTCCAGTTTCATCTGGGAAATAAAATTGTACACATTCGTGGCTCCCTCATCCATATCAAAGCGGGCCAGTTCCTTTTTGATTTTTTCATAGCTGAGGCCATTCAGGGATTTTCCGATGGAATATCCAATAGCGATAAAATCATACTCTAAAAAATTATGCAGCTGGTTGGTGCCGTTAGGTAAAGGCCGGAGCATCCAAACATTTTTCACTCACACATCCCGCACTTTCATAAAATAATAGGAAACAAAATACATATTACACGGGAAACGAAAGCGCAGGCAAGGAAATAGACAAAAAAACTCCTATTTGTTAATGTAAAAAATAATGTTATTCCGATTATATGAAATAACTCCATTAGGAGGAGAAGAAATATGCCCGCTATATATGCAGATCATGCGGCCACTACGCCGCTTCATCCAGAAGTGGCTGAAGCTATGATCGATTCTATGAAAAAGCCGGCAGGAAACCCTTCGAGTGTCCACGAGTACGGCCGCGGGGCCAGGAAAAGACTCGACGGGGCCCGCCGTACGGTAGCGTCATCTATAAATGCAAGTCCGAAAGAGATTGTATGGACGAGCGGAGGCACAGAAAGTAACAACCTGGCGCTCCGCGGTTTTATGCATGCCAACCAGGAAAAAGGAAACCACCTGGTGACAAGTGCCATTGAGCACCATGCTGTATTGCATACGGCTCAGGCGCTTGAGAAAGAAGGATTTCAGGTCACATACGTACACCCCGACGAGCAGGGCATCGTTTCGGTGGAAAAAATTATGGCAGCAGTGACTGAGAAGACGGTACTGGTTTCATTAATGTATGTGAACAATGAAACAGGAGTGGTCCAGCCTGTCCATGAAGCTGCTGAAAAGCTTTCGGAAAAAGGTGTTGCCTTCCATACTGATATGGTGCAGGCCTATGGACAGCTGCCGTTTGACGTAAAAGAAACACCGGTAACGATGGCAACCATGACGGCTCATAAAATTAACGGTCCTGCAGGAGCAGGAGGTTTATTCGTTCGTCAGGGCACCAAAATTCGTCCGGAATTGACGGGCGGGGAACAGGAAAGAAAACGCCGGGCAGGCACGGAAAACGTAGCCGCCGTCGAAGGCTTTGCCAAAGCCGCTGAGCTGCAGATGAACAGTCTGGAGAAACGCCGGCAGGAGCTGGAATCGCTCAGTGCGGCATTTTTAGCTGAGCTTGACCGCAGCGGGGTCTTTTATCAAATTAACGGCGGGCATGCAGAAAAAAGTCCGCATATTTTAAATGTGTATTTCCCAGGAATTCAGCTCGAATCATTTCTTGTGCAGATGGATATGGAAGGCGTAGCCGTTTCAAGCGGTTCGGCATGCACTGCCGGGACTGTAGAACCGTCTCACGTCCTTGAAGCAATGTACGGCAAAGACGCACGTATCTATGAATCCGTCCGGTTCAGCTTTGGGTACGGAAACACCGTGGCAGATATGAAAACCACGGCGCAGGCAGCTGCGAAAATAAGCCGGAAAATGAAGGAAAAGGAGGCTTTGAAATGACCAATGAAGAGACACGGATTGTGGTAGGAATGTCCGGGGGAGTGGACTCCTCCGTTACGGCCGCTCTATTAAAAGAGCAGGGCTATGAAGTGATAGGTATTTTCATGAAAAACTGGGATGATACAGATGAGTCGGGAATGTGTACGGCAACGGAAGACTATGAAGACGTAATTGCGGTATGCAACCAATTAGACATCCCCTATTACGCTGTGAATTTTGAAAAAGAATACTGGGACCGGGTCTTTACGTACTTTCTGGAAGAATACAAAGCCGGCCGTACCCCGAATCCTGACGTGATGTGCAACAAAGAAATTAAGTTCCGTGCGTTTATCGACCACGCGTTTAATCTCGGGGCAGACTACGTCGCGACCGGGCACTATGCACGCGTGGACCATACCGGGAGCGGAACGTATCTTCTGCGCGGCGTGGACAGCAACAAGGACCAGACGTATTTTTTGAATCAGTTAAGCGAAGAGCAGCTGAGCCGTGTGCTGTTTCCACTCGGAGAGTATGACAAATCCGAAGTCCGGAAAATGGCGGAAGAGCGGGACCTTGAAACGGCTGGAAAGAAAGACAGCACCGGGATCTGCTTCATTGGAGAGCGGAATTTCAAGGATTTCCTGCAGGAGTATCTTCCAGCCCAGCCGGGCGACATGGAGAGCCCTGAAGGAGAAGTGAAGGGCCGCCACGACGGGCTGATGTACTACACGCTCGGCCAGCGCCAGGGGCTTGGTATCGGCGGCTCCGGGGAACCATGGTTTGTCGTGGATAAAGACATGGAACGTAACGTTCTGATTGTCGGACAGGGCGGCAATCATAAGCGATTGTATTCCGAGCAGCTGACTGCCTCTGAGCCTAACTGGATTCATGAGCCGGAAGCCTTTCCATTTTCCTGCACTGCGAAATTCCGGTACCGCCAGAAAGACCAGGGCGTTACCGTCCATCAAAAAACAAATGGAGAACTGCTCGTAGAGTTTGATGAACCGCAGCGCGCAGTGACTCCGGGACAGGCTGTAGTCTTTTATGACGGGGATGTGTGTCTTGGAGGTGCAACAATAGAAGAAGCGATGATGAAGGAAAGCGTTGCAACGTAACGTTTTCCTTTTTCTTGGTTCCTGCTGTTTGCCGGTAAGGCTTTTCAATCACCCGGGATCGTGAAATAATACAGAAACAAGACATGAAAAGGATGATAGTATGGATAAAAATCAGCAGGCAATGGAGCATTTGCAAAACGGGGATTTTGAAGAAGCAGCAAGGCTTTTGAATGAGCAGATGGAATCGGAACCGAATGACCCTGTCGCGTACATAAACTTCGGTAATCTGCTTGCAGAAGCCGGTGAAGATGATAAAGCCATCCGTTTTTTCACGAAAGCACTGCAGATTGATGAAACAGCAGCCACAGCCTACTACGGGGCTGGGAATGTATTATATAACCGGGAAGAGTACGCTGAGGCCATTACGATGTACAAAGGAGCCCAGCAGCAGGGACTTGAAGACTCTAGTCTGTTTTTCATGCTCGGACTGAGCTACCTGCAGTCCGACCGTCTTCCGTATGCGATTGCTAATTTCAAGCGCTCGGTGGAGCTCGACGAATCGGATGCCGAAGCCAGATATTATTACGCCCTGTCGCTTGCCCAGCAGGAGGAAGTTGATCAGGCGGAAGCAGAATTTAAAAAAGTGGTGGAGCAGGATCCGGATCATGCCGATGCCCACTATAATCTGGGAGTGGCTGCTCTGTTTAATGAACGGGCGGAGGAAGCTCTCAGCTTCTTCGAGAAAGCACTTGAAGCAGAGCCTGAACACGCATTGGCAGAGAACGGCAGACAGCAGGTTCAACAGCTGCTAAGCGAAAAGTGAGGTTGTGCTATGGAGAACGGACACGATGAACAGGAACTGCTCGAGCCCTACGTCCTCGGAACGGTGCAGCACGTTATATTTCGGAATGAAGAAAATGGCTACACAGTAGCGAAAGTGAAAATTAAAGAATCGATACCTGCCTTTGAAGAAAGTACAACGACCATCGTCGGCATTCTTCCAACGGTGGAGGCAAATGAACGGTATCGTTTTAACGGCGAGATTAAACAGCATCCGCGGTTTGGCACCCAGTATCAGGTCATCTCTTATCAAAAGGAAATACCGACCGAACGCTCAGCGTTAATCGACTATTTATCGAGTGACCGCTTCCCGTACATCGGGCCAAAGACAGCGGAAAAATTGGTCGACCGCTTTGGGGCCAAAGTAATTGATGAGGTTCTCGAGCGCCCGGAAGCCCTCGAAAAAATTCCCGGACTGAATGAAGAGAAACGCAGACAAATCCGCACCGCCATGCTCGAAAATCAGGGCATGGAGCATGCGATGACGCTTCTTGTACGATACGGATTCGGTACGGATCTTGGCGTGAAAATATACAATCAGTACCGCGAACGGACCCTTGATATTATTCAGCATGATCCCTACCAGCTCGTCTGGGATGTGGAAGGGGTCGGCTTTACAAAAGCGGACCGGCTCGGAGAAAACACCGGCATCCAAAAAAATGACCCAAGCCGTCTGAAGGCGGGAGTGCTGTTTGAACTGTATGAACGGACGATGCAGGACGGCCATGTGTATATCCCGAAGCAGCAGCTTCTTGACAGCGCAGAGCAGCTGCTTGCCGACCCTGCCGTTACTATTGATCAGCAGGAGCTGAAGCTCGTCCTGCAGGAGCTTGTAAATGAAGAACGGGTGCGTATTGACGATGATCGTGTTTATATCGCCTCTTTATATTTTGCGGAAAAAGGGTTTGCTGGCAGGGTGCATAAACTGCAGGAAGAAGCGGAAGAAAAAGAATATTCCCAGGCGGACCTGCTGCAGGCTCTCGGAGAAGTAGAAGAAAAGTTTGATATTGAGTATGCCGAACAGCAGAAGGAAGCAATCCAGACGGCTATGGAAGAGCCGGTAATGCTGCTTACAGGCGGACCGGGGACCGGAAAGACCACGATCATCCGGGCTATTGTGGAAGTGTACGCCTCGCTCTATGATGTTTCTCTGGACCCTTCCGAATATTCAGGCAAGAAGCCCTTCCCTGTACTGCTTGCTGCCCCGACCGGCCGGGCGGCGAAGCGGATGAAGGAGTCCACCGGCCTGCGTGCAGTGACAATTCATAAACTGCTCGGGTTTAGCGGGGAAGGAGAAAACGAGCTGTTTGAAAAGGATGAATATGAGCCTCTCGAAGGGGAGCTGCTGATTGTCGATGAAGTATCGATGGTGGACATGTGGCTGGCCAATCAGCTGATCCGTGCGGTCCCGAAAGGAATGAAGGTCGTGTTCGTTGGGGATGAGGATCAGCTTCCTTCGGTAGGGCCGGGCCAGGTGCTTGGAGATTTGCTTGAAGCCGGTACTATACCGACTGTAAGCTTGTCGGTTGTGTACAGGCAGACGAATCAGTCCTCGATTGTAGAGCTGGCCCATGCAATGAAGGAGGGCGGGCTGCCGGACGATTTTGAACAGCCGTTTGAAGACCGGCGGTTTTTCCCATGCACGAAAACTCAGGTTGCCGATGTGGTGGAGAAAACGTGTGCCGGTGCCATTCGCAAGGGCTACGATCCGATGGATATTCAGGTGCTTGCCCCGATGTACCGGGGAGAGGCAGGAATTCACGCCTTGAATGAACGGCTGCAGGAAATGTTTAACCCCCGGACGCCTCAAAAACGAAGTGTAACCTTCGGAGACGCTGTTTACCAGAAGGATGATATCGTTCTTCAGCTTGTAAACAACGGCGAGGAAGGTATATATAACGGGGACAAAGGTGTACTCGAAACGGTCTTTGAAGCAAAAGAAACTGTTGATAAAGAAATGCAGATTGTGTTTTCCTTTGACGAAAAGGAAGTCAGCTACACACGCCAGGATCTTAAACAAATCACTCTTGCCTACTGCACTTCTATTCACAAGGCGCAGGGAAGTGAATTTCCCATCGTAGTCGTACCGATGCTGATGTCCTACCGGCGGATGCTGCGCCGTAATTTATTGTACACAGCGATCACACGGGCAAAGGACTATTTAATTCTCTGCGGGGAAAAAGAAGCATTTATGTATGCCGTAAAGCAGGAGTCAAAAAATGAACGCTATTCGCATCTTCGGGAACGCCTGAAGAACCGGGAGGAAGATCCGGAGGAGCAGGCTTGACAGAAAATACGGTTTCCTATATAACTGAAACAGAATAACAAAAACAGTGATGGAACGAGTACGGTGGATATATTCTCACAGAGACCGGCAGCAGCGGCTGAAACTGCCGGAGAACAACCCGCCCGAACGCTGCTCCGGAGTGCAGGCAAACCCTGCCGGATCATCCACGTTACGGATGCTGAGTTGGCCGTGTTTTTTTATGCGGCAACCAGGGTGGTAACGCGAGTACACTCGTCCCTGTTTTCAGGGGCGGGTTTTTTTATTGAGATTTAAACGAAATGAAAACTCACGGGAGGCTGATCAATAATGCCAGCATTAACATCTACTGAAGTCCGGCGGCGCTTTTTAAACTTTTTTGAGGAAAAAGGACATACAATTGAGCCGAGCGCCTCGCTCGTTCCGCATGAGGATCCGACGCTTTTATGGATCAACAGCGGGGTAGCTACGATGAAAAAATACTTTGATGGACGGGTGATTCCTGAAAATCCGAGACTTGCGAATGCGCAAAAGTCCATCCGGACCAACGATATTGAAAACGTTGGAAGAACGACGCGCCATCACACATTTTTTGAAATGCTCGGAAATTTCTCGATTGGCGACTATTTTAAAAAAGAAGCTATCGAATGGGCATGGGAATTTTTAACGTCAGAGCGCTGGATAGGCTTTGATGAAAATAGGCTGTCGGTTACCGTTCATCCGGAGGATGACGAAGCATACCAGTACTGGAGAGAAATTATCGGCCTTCCAGAAGAACGGGTTATCCGTCTCGAAGAAAACTTTTGGGATATCGGCCAGGGACCGAGCGGGCCAAATACGGAAATCTTTTATGACCGTGGAGACAGCTGGGGAGATGATCCCCGGGATCCTGAGATGTATCCGGGAGGAGAAAATGAGCGTTATTTAGAGGTATGGAATCTCGTATTTTCCCAGTTTAATCATAACGCTGATGATACGTACACCCCTCTTCCAAAGAAAAACATTGATACTGGCATGGGGCTTGAACGGCTAGTCACCCTCGTTCAGGACGTGCCGACCAATTTTGACACCGATCTTTTCCGGCCGATAATCCGAAAGGTAGAAGAAGTATCCGGAAGAACGTACGGGGAAAATGAAGAGCAGGACATTGCTTTTCGTCTGATTGCCGATCACGTCCGGACTGTCAGTTTCTCCATCGGGGATGGGGCCCTCCCGTCCAATGAAGGACGCGGATACATTCTGCGCCGTCTGCTCCGCCGTGCGGTACGCTATGCCGGCTGGCTCGGTCAGGAGGAGCCGTTCATGCACAGACTGATAGGTGTCGTGGGCGAAATTATGGAAGACTATTATCCAGAAGTCCGCGAAAAGCAGTCCTTTATTGAACGTGTGGTAAAAACCGAAGAAGAACGTTTTCATGAAACGCTGACCGACGGGCTGAAAATGCTGAGGCAGGTAACAGAAAAAGCCCGTAATAAAGGTGAAACAGTGATTTCCGGTAAAGATGTTTTCCGCCTGTATGATACGTACGGCTTCCCGCCTGATTTAACGGCAGAATACGTAGTAGACGAAGGATTCGCGGTAGACAATGAAGAATTCGAAGTGGAAATGGAGGCCCAGCGGAGCCGGGCCCGTGCGGCGAGAAAAGACAGCGGTTCGATGCAGACTCAGGAGTCACTTCTGACAGATATCGACACAGAGAGCACATTTGTCGGCTACGAGCATTTTGACGTGGAAACAAGCGTTCAGACGCTGATTCACAATAAAGAACTCGTGGATACGGTCGGCGCCGGAGAACAGGTGCAGTTTATCCTGGAAAAAACCCCGTTTTATGCGGAAAGCGGCGGCCAGGTGGCAGACCGCGGCACGATCGTAAATGAAGCCGCAGGAATGGAAGCGGTAGTGGAAGATGTCCAGAAAGCTCCGAACGGCCAGCATCTTCATACGGCACGAATTGAAAAAGGCTCGCTTCGCAAGGGAATGCATGTAAGAGCGTCCATCGAAGAAAATACGAGAAGAAGTATTATTAAAAACCATACGGCGACCCACCTGCTGCATCAGGCTCTTAAAGATGTGCTGGGTGAGCATGTCAATCAGGCAGGGTCGATTGTGACAGATAACCGCCTCCGTTTTGACTTTTCCCATTTCGGACAGGTCACCGAGGAGGAAATAAAGCGGATCGAGCACCTTGTAAACGAAAAAGTGTGGTCCAACGTGTCGGTGCTGATTGAAGAAAAAGGAATCAATGAAGCGAAGCAGATGGGGGCCACTGCATTATTTGGTGAAAAATACGGGGAAAGAGTTCGCGTAGTACAGATCGGCGACTACAGCGTTGAACTGTGCGGCGGCTGCCATGTCGGCAGCACCTCCGAAGTCGGGGTGTTCAAGATTACAGGAGAATCCGGAATTGGCGCCGGTACCCGCCGCATCGAAGCTGTTACCGGCCAGTATGCGTATGAATACTTTGAAAGCAGAATGCAGCTGCTTGAAGAAACAGGCAGCATCATCCGGGCCCGTGCCATCGAAGATATTCCGCAGCGTGCAGAAGCTTTGCAGGAGCAGATTAGAAGCCTTCAAAAGGAAAATGAATCGCTGTCGCAGAAGCTGAGTAATCTTGAGGCCGGGGATCTTGCAGACGCGGCAGAAGAAATAAACGGTATTCCGGTGATTGCCAAAGAACTTCCAGGAGCAGATAAAGATACACTGCGGCAGACGGTGGATGAACTCAAACAGAAGCTTGGAAGCGGTATTGTCGTGCTTGGAACGTCGGAAGGGGAAAAAGTACAGCTTATTGCCGGAGTAACGAAAGATCTTACTGAACGGTACAAAGCAGGAGATATTGTGAAAAAAGCAGCGGAAGTATGCGGAGGCGGCGGAGGCGGCCGCCCGGATATGGCTCAGGCAGGAGGGAAACAGCCTGAGAAGCTTGGGGAAGCGTTAGAAGAAGCGAAGAACTTTATCTTAACCCTTTCCTAAACACCCCTATCTCATGTACAATATAATCGTCTATACAGTAATCGTATTAATTACCACAGTATAGGAAGGGAGCTTCTCCTCCCTTCTGCTTTTTATGAAATGATCTTTCGTGAAAAGTCATCCGAGGAGGTGGAGGAATTGGATACGAACGACCGGACCGTACGTTTTAACCGAGAAGAAGATTCTTCCGACCCGAAGGCCGAAGAAGTTCTGCTCAGCGTGTATGAAGCGCTTGAGGAAAAAGGGTATAATCCAATCAACCAAATCGTGGGATATTTGCTTTCAGGCGATCCGGCCTATATCCCCCGTCATAAAGAAGCAAGAACGATCATCCGCCAGCTCGAGCGGGATGAATTAATTGAAGAATTAATTCGACACTATTTGAAGGATCACCAATCATCCTCGTGAAAAGAGCGCTTGGTATCGATGTCGGAAAGAAAAGAATCGGGATTGCCATCTCCGACGCGCTGGGCTGGACAGCCCAGGGTGTAGAAACGATTCATTTAAAAACGACAGAGCCGGACGAAGCTTTTCCGCGTATTCTTGAGCTGGTTAAAGAAAATGAAATCGAGCAGCTTGTAGTCGGCCTTCCTAAAAATATGGACGGAACGATTGGGGGCAGGGGGAAGGAATGTCAGGCATTCGCAGAGAATCTTGAAGAATTTTCCTCACTGCCTGTAGCCTTGTATGATGAGCGATTGACAACGAAGGCGGCAGAACGCACACTGTTACAAGCAGATGTCAGCAGAAAAAAGCGCAAAAAAGTCGTAGATAAAATGGCAGCTGTGATGATTTTGCAGAGTTATTTGGACCATCAATCAAACTTATAGCAAAGAGGTGAAATAAAATGGCTGAAGAAGAAGAAAAAGAAAGAATTGTCATACCCGATGAGGATGGCAATGAACATTTATTTGACATCCTGTTTACATTCGACGCAGATGAGAGTGAGCAGTCCTACATTGTAGTGGTTCCATCAAGTGAAGCTGACAATGACGAAGTAGAGGTTTTTGCTTTCCGCTATGAGGAAGAAGGCGAAGGGGACGAGTCGGATATAAACCTTTTCCCAATCGAATCTGACGAAGAATGGGAAATGGTCGAAGAAATGGTGAACACTTACAGTGCTAACGAGATGGAGTAGAACCTGTTCTAACCGTAAAGGAAGCACACCGGATCTTCTTCCGGTGTTTTTCTTTATCATTATATCTGCCCTGCAGCTAAGTGAGGCAGTTAAGAGGAGAACATCCATTCATGAAAACGCTCATATATTCATATGCCGGGCGCCGCACTTCTAAAAAGAAAAAAGGAAAGGCGGCACTTTATTTCCTGGGGGCAATATTTTTGATGAGTGCCGCTTCGGCTCTCATATATGTGCTGTACATGCTTTTTCCGGCAGCGGAAAATGACGGGGAAAAACAAACCGTCGTTATTGAACAGGGCGCCTCCACGGAAGCTGCGGCTGAGTATTTGGAAAAGCAGCAGCTGATCAGAAACTCTGTTGTGTTTCAATACTACAGTTACTTACGGCCGGACAGCCTGAAAGCCGGTACATACCGGCTATCTGCTTCGATGAGTGCCGTAGAAATTGCCCGTACACTTGAAGCCGGGCAGCAGGCACAGGAACCGGTAGTTTCCATCACTATTCCGGAAGGCCGGTCTCTGGAGCAGATAGCACGAATCAGTGCGAAGAATGCTGATTTTTCAGAAGAAAAGTTTATGGAAACCGTCACCGATGAGGCGTTCATTCGTTCCCTAAGTGAATCTTATTCATTTATCAGGGAGTCAAATAATGAAAATGGCGTGCGCTACACACTGGAAGGTTATTTATCCCCACAGACGTATGAATATTATGGTGACTCCCCGGGTACCGAAGCAGTAGTGAAGGATATGATTGAACGAACAAACGAAACTATGGTAGAATTTTCGAATCAAATCACTAACAGCCCATGGACTGCCCGTGAAATATGGACCATTGCTTCTATTATAGAACGGGAGGCGGGACGGGCAGAGGACCGGGCTCCGATTGCCGGAGTGATCGAAAACCGGCTTGGGAAAAATATGCGTCTTGAGATGGATCCTACGGTGGCATATGCGCTCGGTGAACACAGGCTTCGTACTTCCTTCAATGACTTGCAGGTGACTTCGCCGTACAATACCTACCGAAACCGGGGCCTGCCGCCTGGGCCAATTGCAAGCCCGGGTATACAGTCGATCGAGGCAGCTTTGAATCCTGAAAATACGGAGGCGTTATATTTTTATGCCCGCCCGAACGGAGAAGTTATTTACAATGAAACGTACGAGCAGCATACACGCACCCAGAGAAAGTATGAAAGCGAATGGGAGAATCAATAGCTAAGAAAGCGGGCGAAAAAATGCCGGACATAAACAACCACTTTTATGAGTACCGGAAAGAGTTGGGTATCGGGCCGCCGACGTGGTTTGAAGAAATGATTGAAGAAGCGGAACGCGACCGTGTGCCGGTTATGGATGAAGAGGCCCTGCAGTTTATGATCGAACTTCTTCAGTTAAAAAGACCGGCATCGGTTCTCGAGATTGGCACGGCGATTGGTTATTCTGCTTTGCGAATGGCAGCTGCCCTTCCCGAAACGTCCATAGTATCGGTGGAAAAAGACGAAGAACGCTACAGGCGTGCAGCTTATTACCGGGCTAAAAGCCCCTGGCAGGAGCAGACTACGTTTGTTCTTGGTGATGCTTTAAACCTGCAGGAAGAATTTTCAGAAAAAACGACGTTTGATGCGGTATTTATAGACGCTTCCAAAGGCCAGTACCAGCGGTATTTTCAATTGTGCGAGCAGCTGCTGGCTCCAGGAGGGCTTATTATTAGTGATAACGTTTTATTCCGCGGTTTGGTCGCTGACCCGAAAGCAGATATACCTGAACGATTACAGCCGATGGTGCAAAAAATTCGGGCGTACAACCGCTGGCTGGTGGAAAGAAAAGACTTTCACACCAATATTTTCTCTGTCGGTGACGGCGTGGCAGTAAGTGTTCTGCTTCCGGAAGCAGCCGGTAGTATAACGTAAAATACTATAAAAATAAGCCGAAATATGATACATTTTTATACTGAATAGAGGAGTGAAAATATGCCAGAAGAAAAACAGCATTTTATGACAGAAGAAGGCAGAAAGAAGCTTGAAGAGGAACTGGAATATTTAAAAACGGAGCGGCGCCAGGAAGTCGTAGAGCGCATAAAAATTGCAAGAAGCTTTGGCGATTTGTCCGAAAACTCGGAGTATGATGCTGCCAAAGATGAGCAGGCCTTTGTAGAAGGACGCGTAAGCCAGATTGAGCAGATGCTCAAAAATGCTGCTATCATTGAAGAAGACACAGGTAATAACTCCGTAGTGTCGCTCGGAAAATCAGTACGGTTTAAAGAACTGCCAAACGGCGATGAAGAAAGCTATACGATTGTTGGAAGTGCAGAATCTGATCCGCTGGAAGGAAAAATTTCCAACGATTCCCCAATGGCCCAAAGTCTGCTCGGACGCCAGATTGGTGAACAGGTGACGGTTTCGACACCGGGCGGGGACATTGAAGTCGAGATTATTGAAATCGCCTAAAAGCCGTTCGGCAGCAATGAAAATTTAAGCACAGCGCCCTGCTTTGAGGATGTAAATCATAGGTCTATATTCCCTCGTTTTCCGAAAATATTTCCTTTATGATAAGACATGTTACGTTCTCTCTGCAGGGCGTGTTTTTGTACTACAAAAGCAATACATATGATAGGGGCAGGTGACTCATAAGATGTCGAACAACAATTATAACGACGACTCCGGCTCGCGCTTTCAAAAGAAAAGAAAAAAGCGGATGAATAATGTTTTAAATGCTGCTATTGGTATTGTAGCAGTCCTCATTCTGTTCTTTGGGATTCTGTTATTGTTTTTTAACAATAATAATGAACAGGCTGAAGATAACGGGGAAGAGATGGCAGATTCAACTAATACCGAAGAAGAGCAGAATGAAAGCGGACCGGAGGACAACCCGGACACTTCTTCTACAGAAGAAACCCCGGAAAACAATGCAGATGAAGAAGGTACAGAAGAAGAAACTTCAGAAGAAGCAGAAGAAACCTCTGAATCTGATTCTTCCTCTGAGTCCGATTCTTCTACAGAAGAAGATCCGGCTGCTTTTTCAAACGATGAAGCCGAAAATGACTCCTCTGAGGAAAGCACGACCAGTGAAGACTCGTCAGAAGAAGAGAACAGCAGTACTTCCGACTCGGAAGGCAGTGACAGTGCTGATACGGAAACGACTCAGGAAGACGGAGAATACGAACCGGTGGGCACTGAACAGGAAAGCTTTCAGGCTGACTTTACGCAAGGCGGTCAGAACTGGGAAGAAATGGAGAACGCTGTAGAAGCAGCCACTGGGCTTAGATCGACAGAAGGTAACAGCACAGTGCTCTGGAGACTCGAAAACGGAGGATCGCAGGATACGGCAAGAGCGGTTATCAGTGAGGACGCCAGCAGTGAAAACCCATACGAAGTACGCATGGAATGGGTGGACGGCGAAGGCTGGAAACCAACAAGCGTAGAGCGTCTTGACAGTAACCCGTACAACTAAAGAAAAACCGGCTTTCCTTGGGGAGGCCGGTTTTTCTTTATATTATTCTGATGAAATTAAGGGGTGGGGACAGCGCGGAAATGAACGACAGCGGTGTAAATTGAACGCCCGTTCTCTGAACGGGTATGCACATGGTGCTGCACGTGATGAACCCCGAGCATCAGAGCTTCGTTTTGTTCGATCTTTTTTTGAATATCTGCTTCCAGCTGTTCAAGGGACGACGATTCAAAAAATTCGACCTTGTCCCGGATTGTTTGCAGGTTTAAGGACATATGTATTCTCCTTTGCGTTATAATGTACAGGGTAGTTTTACCAGTAATTATAATTGTAAATGATAAAGGTGGGTCCGCCAATGCGTTTAGGCATTATTGGAGCAATGGAAGAAGAAGTTGAATATTTAAAAAGCTTAATGGAAGATATAGAAGAAAAAGAAACCGGCGGCTGCTTTTTTTCTTTTGGGCGCTTAAACGGCCATGAGGTAATTCTTTTGCAGTCGGGTATTGGAAAAGTGAATGCAGCTATCGCCACCTCGCTTTTAATCGGGCTGTACAAGCCCGAAGCTGTAATTAACACAGGCTCAGCCGGAGGATTCAACCCGGACCTTTCTGTTGGCGATGTGGTGATATCCACAGAGGTGCGTTATAACGACGTGGATGCGACAGTGTTCGGATATGAATTCGGGCAGGTGCCAAATATGCCGGCAGCTTATCCTGCAAGCCGTGAATGGATAGAGAAAGCAGAAGCCGCCGCTTTGCAGGTGGACTTGAATACGCGGACGGGGCTGATTTTGTCCGGAGATTCGTTTATGAGTAAGACGGAGCAGGTGGACGCCTTAAAAGCTCACTTTGACGAACCTCAGTGTGCGGAAATGGAAGCAGGGGCAATTGCCCAGGTATGCTATCGGTTTTCCTGCCCATTTGTAGTTATCCGTTCGCTCAGCGATATTGCAGGCAAAGAAGCAAAGCAGTCCTACGATGAATTTTTAAAGCATGCTTCGAAGCAGTCAGCTGATATGGTTATTGCTCTTTTGGCCCAGGCATAAATCCATCGGAAAAGTGGTTAACGAAGAAGAGATACGGTGTGGCGGATAATTTGAGCCGTCAGCCCCCAAATAACAATATCCTGATAATGATACACAAACTGGGGCAGCGTTGTAGTGTTTGTCCGGTACGTTTCTTCATTTGGTATTAATGAAGTAGGAAACGTGTCTGAAAAACGCATGCCCATGTATACATTATGCTTTTCGGGTTCGTTCTTTAAAAAGAAATCAAGCGGCACGGTGAACAGTTCATCCACCTCCGACGTATTAGGGGAAAAATCACCAGCATAGTCAACTTCTCCAATATAAGGATAGACTATGCGCTGAAACGGCTGGACAACAACGTCCAAAGCTCCCCATACATCCATCGCTTGAGAGGGGATGCCGGTTTCTTCTTCGAATTCCCGAAGTCCTGCAGCAAGAGGAGTAGGATCAGAGGCATCGATTTTTCCGCCCGGAAAACATATTTCTCCCGGCTGGGACTGCAGCGACCATGCTCTGCGCTCAAACATTAAATGATATTCATCGTGCAATGAAAGCAGGGGTACTACTACCGCTGCTTTTCGCATATGCTCTTCGCCCATTATAGCGGCAGAACGGGTGCGAATTCTATTTTTCCAATAGCGGGCATTGTCCATAGTATCCTCCTTCTGGGGTATCATTGTTTTTTCTTCTTTCGAATGTGGTATATATATTTACAGGTACTATATTACAGGAGGGATCAAGATGTCAGAATCAGAACGTCTTAAAAATAAAGTAAAAAAAGAAAAAAAGCAGGAACCGGATAAAAAGCCGGGAAATGAAGAGCCGCCAACGAGCAGTGAAGATCCAATTCCGTTGGCAGATATGAAATACGAAGAAGAAGAAAACAGAAAAAAACACCATACTAAGAAGCGCTCCGGCAGTGAAGACAAAGATGGATGACGCTGGCCGGCGCGTAAATGAAATCCCGCTTCTACTGAAGCGGGATCATTTTATGCTGCACGGCGCCAAAAACTGGAATATTATTTTTCGATATAATGGTTAAACCAGTCGATCATATGAACCAGCCGTTCAATCCTCAGAGCGGGAGGGCCGGAGCGGCTCAGTTCATGATTGGCTCCTGGAAAACGGAGAAAGGAGACCGTTTTGTTTAAATATTTCATGTTAATAAACAATTGTTCCGCCTGTTCAATCGGACAGCGGTAATCGTTTTCGCTGTGCATGATCAGCAAAGGCGTATGGATATCTTTGACGTAGCGGAGAGGAGAATGGTGCCAAAGCTTTTCCGGATCCTGGTGGAGCGGTACGCCGATCTCCCAGTCTGTAAAGAAAAAGCCGATATCACTCACCCCGTAAAAGCTGAGCCAGTTTGAAATGGAACGCTGGGTAACGGCTGCTTTAAAGCGGTCGGTATGGCTGATCATCCAGTTTGTCATAAAGCCGCCATAGCTTCCACCGGTCACACCCAGCCGATTACGGTCGACGAACTCATAGCTGTCGACTGCATAGTCCAGAATCGCGAGCAGATCCCCGAAATCCTTCCCGCCATAGTCCCGGCGGCAGGCGTCGGCGAAAGCCTGGCCATAGCCGTGGCTTCCCCGTGGATTGCTGAACAGGACACCGTAGCCCTCCGCGGCAAGCAGCTGAAATTCGTGAAAGAACGTGTGACCGTACATAGCGTGAGGTCCTCCGTGGATTTCCAGAATCAGCGGGAAGGTCTGTCCTTCTTCGTAATCAACAGGATACATAATCCACCCGTGTACATCCCAATGATCGCCTGTACGGACGGAAAGAGTTTCGGGGAGGGAAAGATCTATCTCCTTCAAAAAGCTGGCGTTTACGTCTGTGAGGCGGACACGGCGTTTATCCTCAAGTCGCCGGCTGTAAAAATCACCAGGGTTGGAGGGATCACTGATGCCGAGCACAAACTGCTCGTTTTTAGGATGAAAGGAGAACGAAAAGACGTGGTTGTCCTCATCATGAACAGCGGTGATTTCATTATGCATATCCATTTGATACAAACCAACTTTTCCGTTCTCACTTGCCAAAAAGTAAATATGCTCCTGATCGCTCGACCATACTGGCTTATCAGAGGTATGGCCGGTTCTGATATCGCCGATCATGTAGTCACCTATTTGGACGTCCCACTTTAACGTCATTCCTTTTCGTTCTTTTGTTAATGGATTGACCAGCCAGATTTGATTAATCGTAGCGCTTTTATATTCCAATTCGTGACCAGTGCATGCTATCCAGGAGCCGTCCGGTGACCAGCTGGCATTAGTAAACGTACCGGAAGAATCCGTCAGCCTGGAAATTTCTTTTGTCTCAATATTGAGTGTATACAGGTCCTGTACTGGAGAAATGTCTTCATCGCTGTTTCTGTTTGCTGTAAACACGATAAACTGACTGTCAGGAGACCAGTCAGGAGAGTGGTGATCGTAGCTGCCGTTTGTAAGCAGGGTAGTGTCTTCCCGGTCGAATCGGAACAAACCAATGTGGGCGCGTCTGCCATGGTGAAAGCCCCGGCTGTCTGATTTATAGCGGAGACGGTCGATTTTTACAGCAGAAGAAGGCTTGGCCGAAGAGTCCACCTCCGTGGTGAAGATGTCTTCTTCGGCGGCCTGTTCCGTTTCAAACAGCAGTTTTTGGCTGTCCGGCGACCATACTGGATTGGAGGCGCCGTGTTTAACAAAAGTAATCTGCTTTGGTTCTCCTCCTGAAGTACTCATCATCCAAATTTGGTTAAGGCCGGAGCGGTCAGACACAAAAGCAAGGCTGGAGCCGTCCGGGGACCACCGCGGCGAAAAATTTGTATAAGATCCAAACGTCCACTGAACAGGAACGTCGTCTGTTAAGTACTGCGTGTATATATTTGAATAGTAGCTGCCCGCATCACTCTGAATAGACTTTTGTACAAACGCATACCGCTCGCCGTCTGAAGAAAGGCGGGCGTCATCAACAACGTGAATACGTTCTAAATCTGCTGCAGTTAAAGGTCTTTTCATAGACAAGGTAATGTCCTCCTCGTAGTATACCTGTGAGCCTGTTCGTTATGGAAAGGTTTCACGTATGTAGGGTGCTTTTTTAGTATAGTAAAACGTTTCGCAAAAAACAATCAAACCGCGGAAGGAAAGCTTCGGGAAAAAAGAGTGGAAGAACATCTGACATACATAATGAAAACCCTGCAGTAACTATGTACACTAATAAATAACAGGAGGCAGATGCTTCGTTCCAACATTTACATTGTTACCTTTCGCAGGAACAATCGAAATGGATCAGCCGTTATGGCTTTTCATTTTGGAGCAAATCATTTCCTGTAAGCCGTGAATAACAGGCTCTCCTTTAGGCATCACTCTCTCTCCCTTTGAAGCTGCGGGCATTTATGCCTGCAGCCCTTTTTTTATGACCAGGGCCTTTGGTGGCAGGTAAGGATAAAAAAACGCAGAGTAGAAATTACTCTGCGTCACCGCTTTCATTGTATTCAAATACAATCGTATCGTGTTTTCGGCTGAAACTGACATGCAGGTTATGCGCGCGCAAATACCAGCTGTCTGCATCCTCTACAAAAAAAGTGAGGCCTTCTTCCTCTGTCGATACTGCCGGTTTCTCCGGTTCATCAAGAGCGATACCCATAGAAAAGCCGGGATAGAGCTGGGGAGAACCGCCATAACGAACGTAAAATCTTACAGTATCGCCGCTCTCAATATTGAGTTCTTCCTTCATCCATTTAACCGCGGGACGGGTAATCGTTATATCCATACACAAGCTCCTTCAAAGAATGATATATAATTGTTCCCTTATTCGCATTGGAAGAAACACTAAAGAACTCCAAGAAAAAACAGCCCTTCTAAACCAGAAAGGCTGTTTTTAAATATTTATGTTAGTTTACGGCGTCTTTCAGCTGCTTGCCTGGACGAAATGCAGGGTTTTTCGTGGAAGGAATCTTAATTTCTGCACCCGTTTGTGGATTACGTCCTTTACGAGCGGCACGCTCGCGTACTTCAAAGCTTCCAAATCCAACTAACTGGATTTTGTCGCCTTTTTTCAAAGTTTCTGTGATGCTGTCGAATACAGCGTCTACAGCTTTGGAAGCGTCTTTTTTCGAAAGCTCAGCCTGGTCTGAAACTGCGTTGATTAAATCCGTCTTGTTCATGAAAATACTCCCTTTCATTCCATAAATTTAGAGTCTTTCATACCAAATTAACTCATGAAAAGCCTGGTATGTCAACCCTTCCATTTATTTTTGTAGGTTTCTAAGAAGAAAAGCCAGAAAAAATGCAAATATATTTTAAAAATACTTCCATTATTCTGGTTTTTTTCTTAAACCCTATCATAACAAGGGTTTGATAAGAATTCCAGTATTTATGAGAAAAAGATTGAATATCAAAAAAACTGGACCAGATAAAAGGTCCAGTTTTTTCTTAATGGTCATTATCGGTTTTTTCTTCGTGGTAGGATCGGTTCTTTTCCCTGGAGCGGCTGAGAGCATCCTGCGAGCTCCCCTCCGCCAGCGGAACGCCGGAATTATACGCTGCTCTTGCGATCAAGTGGCCACCCACAGGTGCCGTCACAAATACAAATACAAGGGTCAGCACGAAGCGGAGACTGAAGGTTTGTGTGTGTACCATGAAAAACAAAAAGGCACCAAGAACAACGCAAAGCACTCCTAAAGTAGCCGCCTTTGTAGCAGCGTGAGAGCGTGTGAAGATATCCGGCAGGCGAGTCAGACCGACAGCGCTTATGATGCTGAAGGCCGCTCCAAAAAGGGCGAGCAGTGCTACAATCCAGTCAACGATCTCGGTCATGCTCAATGACAACACCCTTTTCGATATATTTGGCGAAGGCTACCGTGCCGATGAAGGCCAGGATTGCAAGCAGCAGCATAACTTCGATGAACGCTGTCGTATTCAAAATAATGCAGAAGAGAGCTGTTAGGCTAATCAACTGAATGCCGATAACGTCGAGAGCAATAACGCGATCCGGCATCGATGGCCCTTTAAACACCCGGTACATTGTGACCAGAATGGATATAGTGACGAGCGTTGCTGCTGTGATATAAATCGCATTTAATATCATTATCTGCTTACCTCCCTAATCGCTTTTTCGAATGAATTGCGGATTTCCTCTTGAGCCGCTTCCACACTCTGCAGGTCCATCGCATGGATAAACAATGAACGGTTATCCGGAGCAACTTCGACTACCAGCGTTCCCGGCGTAAGAGTAATTAAAAGCGACAGCAGTGTTATTTCCCATTCGTGCTCCAGAGTGGTTTCCATTTCAAAGATCCCGGGACTGATGTTTAGTTTAGGACTCAGGATCTGCCGGGCGACAGAGAAGCTGGACAGAATTAATTCTTTAAAAAAGATAAGCATCAGCACGAGGGCCGCATAGACCCGGTGGAAATACAGTCTCTCCCGGAAAAAGCCCCGCATGAAATACAGGACAAGAAGACCAAGAAAAAAGCCGCTGATAAAGGATGCAAACGACCATGCATCATTAATAATCATCCAAAGCAGAGCCATAACAATATTGATCATAATCTGAAACGACATTATGAATTCCCCCCTAACACAGCTTCAACATAAGCACGGGGATTGATCAGCGTTTCTGCGGCACTTTCCACAAAAGGATACATAATTTCGGCACCAAAGCCCATGAATGCAGACAGCGCTACGAGAAAGACGATTGGAGGCATCTGTGCTTTAATACTGCCGTACTGTTCTGCGTGGGTAAGCATTGGTTCTCCCAAAAAGCCCTGAAGGAAAATGCGTATTACAGAATAAAGTACAAGCAGACTTGCAATCATCATAACTGCTACGACAATATAATGACCGGCTTCAGCACCACCGACAACAAGCATCAGCTTGCCGGGAAAGCCCCCAAGAGGAGGAACGCCGGCAAGAGCGAGAGCAGAGATGAAAAACATCCAGGTGAGAAGCGGGTGGTGCTTAATAATTCCCCCCATACCTGAAAGCTTACTGGTGCCGGCTGCAGTAATCAGTGCCCCAATAATCAGAAAGAGTGCTGCTTTAATAACGATATCGTGCAGCAGGTAGTATATGGCCCCTACAAACGCATCGCTGTTTAATGAAGCGACACCGAAGAGGATAAACCCAACAGCTACAATAACATTGTATACTAAAATCAATTTAACATCTCTGTAAGCAATTGCACCGATAACACCAATAATCATCGTTACTGCTGAAAGGACGAGAAGGATGGTATGTGTAATGGCCGTATCTTCAGTAAAGATAACAGAGTAGGTTCTAAAAATGCTGTAGATGCCGACCTTGGTCAAAAGAGCAGCAAATATCGCCCCAATGGCTGTTGGAGGTACTGAATATGATCCTGGCAGCCAGAAGTACAGAGGGAATAACGCTCCTTTTAATCCAAACACGATTAAAAACAAAATGGCAATAACCGTGATAATCGGTTCAGAGCCTGCTTCACTGACCCGCTCGCTGAGCTGGGCCATGTTCAGCGTGCCTGTGACGGCGTAAAGGTACGCCACACCAATAACGAAAAAAGCGGAGGAAACGACGTTTACAATAACGTAGTTAAACGATTCCTTCAGCTGTGTTTTTGTACCGCCGTGGCCGATTAAAGCGTAGGAGGCTAAAAGAAGAACCTCGAAACAGACAAACAGGTTGAAAATATCACCAGTCAGAAAAGCTCCGGACACTCCGGCGATTAAAAACTGGAAAAAGGCGTAGTAATAATATTTTTCCCGCTCCACTCCGATGGTGCTGAAGGAGAAATAAATAATGGGCAGCGCCACAAGTGCCGTAGTCGTCGTTAAAAGTACGGCTAACGAATCTCCTACCAGAACAATGCCAAACGGAGCTTCCCAGCCGCCGAGCTCAAGAGTCATGATTCCGTTGGCCAATATGTACGTAAGCAAAAAGATATTGACGCCAATCAGGATCAGGCTCGTAATAAATGCCCAGGTACGCTGGGCGGTGACATGCTTTGGAAAAAACAATGCCACAATCCCTGCGATGAGAGGGATAAGGACCGGAAGGATCAGCCAATTACTCATCAGTATCAGTTCCTCTCAGTTGGTCAGTCTCAGCCGCCCCGGTCACTTTGTACGTACGGTATCCTAAAACGAGAATAAAAGACGTTACTCCAAAGCTGATAACGATAGCTGTCAGTATAAGAGCCTGGGGAAGCGGATCTACATAAGTATCAGCTTCAAGACCAAGCAGTGGGGGGGCGCCAGTCTTCAGCCCCGCCATGGTCAAAAGCAGCAAATGGGCTCCGTGGCTTAAAACTGAGCTGCCAATAATAATGCGGATTAAGTTTTTCGTCAGTATTAAATACAAACCGACAGTAAATAAGAAGCCGGCAAGGATAGACATAATTATTTCCACTATTTATCCTCTCCGATCGTTTGAATAATAGTCATAGCCGTTCCAATAACGACCAGATAAACACCCAGGTCGAAGGCGAGGGTCGTCGTCAGTTCCAGTTCACCCAGTACGGGAAAATGAAAATAACCGAAGGTTTGTGAAAGAAACGGTACCGAGAAGAAAAACGAGCCTACGCCGGTACCAACAGCAAATACAAGGCCGATGGCGGTCATAAGTTTGTAATCAATCGGCAGGGCCCGGCGGATTGTTTCCATATCGAAGGCGAGAAGCAGAAGAACTAGTGCAGCACTTGTCATCAGTCCTCCGATAAAGCCGCCTCCGGGCTCCTGGTGGCCGTTGAAAAAGATATAGACTGCAAACAGAAAGATGAGAAATGAAATGAATTTCGTTACTGTCTGCAAAATGATGTCGTTGTACTTCATTTATTCTCACCTCCTGCCAGCCGTAATTTAATTAAGGAGTAAACTCCGAGGGAGGCGATAGCTAATACGAGAATCTCAAGCAGGGTATCAAATCCGCGGAAATCCACTAGGATAACGTTTACGACGTTATTGCCGCCTGCTTCTTTGTAGCTGTTTTCCAAAAAGTAATCAGATATTGCCGGAAACAGTCTGGTGCCGCTGGCGGAAAGGCCGATTAATGTAACAGTGAGTCCGACTGCAGCTGAGATAACAAAGTTGACTGCATGAAATTTCGTTTCCTTCAGAGCATCGAAGATTTGAGGGAAATGATAGAAACAAAGTAAAAATAACGTCACCGAAACGGTCTCAATCGTCAGCTGCGTTAATGCCAGATCCGGTGCCCGGAATAATACAAAGAACAATGCCACCGTGTAGCCGAGCACGCCCAGGGAAATGACCGCCTTCAACCGGGACCGGGTAAACATAAGAATAAGGGAAGACCCTACCAGTACCAGAGAGAGAACGGCTTCATAAGGACTAACTGAAACCATATTTTCGAAATCGATAGTAAATGCTCCAGTACCGAAAAGCGAGAAAAGGAGCAGTACTACGGTGAAAGAGAAAATATATATAAAGTAATCTCTCACGAGCCCGGTCATATGCCAGGACATTAAGGCGTGAGAAGAGCGGTCAAGCCCTTCAAGAGAACGGTTGTACGCCTGATTAAACAGACGGTTTTCCGGAAAGATGGCGTGCATTTTATTCCATTTTTGCAGCGCCAGGAATATGGCCGTACCAAGCAGGACAACGCCGATAGTCATAAACAGTTCAAGGGAAAAGCCGTGCCAGAAGTAAATGTCCACCCCAAATGATCCTGTCTGGGCAAGCTCAGGCATAATAGACGCCATTGCCGGTTCGATAATCGTTGGCACGAGTGTGTTCGGGAAAAAGCCGATAAACAACACAAGAGCTACGAGAATGATGGGAGACAAAAGCATGCCAAGCGGAGCTTCATGTGGTTTGGTTGGAAGCTTTTCCTTCTGAAGCTTCCCGGTAAAGGTCCGGAAAATGATCATCATGGAGTAAACAAAAGTGAAAATACTCGCTGCCCAGGCGACGATTGGAAGCAGAATACCAATAGAATCTGCGCTGTACTGCGGGAAGTGAGTAATTTCAACCATGGACATGAAAAACATTTCTTTACTTAAAAATCCGTTGAATGGCGGCAGGCCAGCCATCGAAAATCCACCGATGACGGCAATGGTAAAGGAAATCGGCATTAATGTCATGAGACCGCCAAGCCGGCGGATGTCCCGTGTGCCTGTTTCGTGATCAATGATACCTACCATCATAAACAGGCTTCCTTTGTAGGTGGCATGGTTAATTAAGTGAAAAATGGCAGCTGCCACTGCAAGCGTGTAGGCGTTGTTGTCGATACTGTCATAGTGAAGCGCTGCAGCCCCGGCGCCGAGCATCGACAAAATCATTCCGAGCTGACTGACCGTGGAGTACGCGAGGATGCCTTTTAAATCGGTCTGTCGTATTGCAGAAAGGGATCCCCATATGAGAGTAAGAAGCCCGAAGCCAGTGACAAGCCAGAACCAATAGGCACTGACCGCAAACAGGGGGGTCATGCGGGCAACTAAATAAATGCCCGCTTTAACCATTGTCGCGGAGTGCAGGTAGGCACTAACCGGCGTCGGTGCCTCCATTGCGTCCGGCAGCCAGATGTGAAACGGAAACTGGGCCGACTTTGTAAATGCCCCGAGCAGAATCAAAAGCATGGCCGGCAGAAACAGCGGACTGTCGGCGAGCTGATCCGAAGCTTCCAGGATGCCGCGAATGCTGTAGGTGCCGGTTACAGAAGCGATCAGCACAAAACCAACTAAAAGGGCAAATCCGCCCATAACGGTGATAAGCAGTGATTTCAATGCCCCGTAGCGGGATTTTTCTTTTGTATACCAATAAGAAATCAGCAGAAATGATGAAATGCTCGTAATTTCCCAGAAAGTATATAAAACGATTAAATTATCTGACAACGTAAGGCCCAGCATGGCCCCCATAAAAAGCATCAGATATGTATAAAAATTATTTAACTGCTCCTTATGCTTGTCCAGGTAATAGATGGAGTACAGAACTACGAGAGCCCCGATCCCTGTAATCAGCAGGGCAAATAAAAGGCCGAGACCGTCCACATAGGCAATATAATTAATGCCCAGGGAAGGGATCCATTCGAATGTTTTCATGACGGAGCCCGTGCCGGAAACGTCCGGAAGGTAGCTCAAAAAGTAGCTGAAAAGAATAATAGGAACAATAAGTACGAACCATCCTGTATGTATACGCGGAATAAATTTATACAGAAGAGGCACCAGCACAGCAGCCAGAAACGGTGCAATGATGGCAAGGTGTAAAATAGTAAACATGAAGAACCTCCTTGTTAGTTTCGGTCGCCACTGAATTCTTTTCACATTATAGCGTATATCTAAACGCCTTGCATTAGAAGCGAATCCCGGAAACAGCAATCATTTCAAACACATATATAGGAAGAGACGGGGGCGCTTTTCACAATTTTTTTTTCAATATTGCATGACGTCTCTAAAGAAAATTGAAAAAAAAGCTTCTGACGGTTATACTTGCTGTTTGTACGGCTTATGACGGAAAACAACGCCAGGTTATTGCGATATTTGAATAAGGGTTTGTTAAAATAGAAGAAATAAGTGCGTTTTATATTACAGTGAGCTGCAGGCCGGAAGTTAAAGCGGGCCTGCTTGAAGGGGGACGGGATTTTGATTAAGCGATTTATGCCGAATGAATACTTGCCGAGTGTTTTAGATCTCGATTTAGAACACCTGCGTGAAAACAATATTAAAGGTATTATCACTGATTTGGATAATACTCTGGTAGAATGGGACCGGCCGGATATAACAAACGAGCTTGATGATTGGTTTTTCTTTTTACAGGAGCAGGGTTTTCAGGTAACTATTGTTTCCAACAATTCGGAGCACCGTGTGCGCTCGTTTTCAGAGCCAAACGGCATTCATTTCATTCATTCGGCCAAAAAACCGATGGGCCGGGCGTTTCGAAAAGCGACCAGACGGATGGGACTTAAAAAGCGTGAAGTGGTTGTAATCGGTGACCAGGTTCTGACGGATGTATTCGGAGGAAACCGGGCCGGATTTTACACGGTGTTAGTTGTGCCTGTGGCCCAAAGTGATGGCTTTCTGACAAAAATTAACCGGAAGATAGAACGCCGGTTAATGAAGCGCTTAAAAGACAGAGGATTAATTCAATGGGAGGATACACAATGACCGAAGAGCTGTACTGCGCCGGATGTGGGGCGCCTATTCAAAATGAGGATAAAAATAAAGCCGGGTACGTCCCGACATCAGCGCTAGTAGACAGAGCGACAGTGATCTGCCAGCGTTGTTTTCGTTTGAAGCATTATAATGAAGTTCAGGACGTGGACATGGAAGATCAGGATTTCCGTGATAAGCTGCATGAGCTCGGCAGAAAAAAAGCACTTATTGTAAAAATTGTTGATGTGTTTGATTTTGAAGGCAGCTGGATTCCGGGATTTCAAAGATATGTCGGAGATAACCCGGTGCTTTTAATGGTGAACAAAACGGATCTGCTGCCGCACTCTTTAAATGAAAACAAGCTTCTCCACTGGATTCGCCGTCAGGCAAAGCAGCAGGGATTAAAGCCAAAAGACGTTGTTTTGCTGAGTGCCAAAAATAAACACGGGATTAAAAAAGCTGCTTCAAGCATTGAAGAGCTAAGAAATGGCAGAGACGTGTACGTCACCGGGTGCACTAACGTTGGTAAATCTACATTTATTAATGCACTGATTGCTGAATTCGGCGAAAATGAAGAACAGGACATTACTACTTCTCATTTTCCGGGAACGACGCTTGACATGATTGAAGTCCCTTTAGATGAACAGGCGAGTCTTTACGATACTCCCGGACTTATCAACGATAAGCAGTTCGGGCGCACACGGAGTCTTAAGGAACGGAAAGAGTTTATTCCTGAAAAGGAATTAAAGCCGAAAGTGTACCAGCTTGAAAGCGGACAGACTATATTTATCGGCGGTTACGTGCGCATGGATTTTGTTGAAGGCGATCCTAATTCATTTGTTGTGTTTATGTCTAACCGGCTTCCGGTGCACCGCACCAAGCAGGATAACGCTGACCGCCTCCACCCGGACAGGGTCGGAGACGTATTAAAGCCTCCGTACAGTGTGGAAGATGCGCCGGAATTAACGAAGCACCGAATTGAAATTAAAGAGGAAAAAACAGATATTGTTGTGCAGGGCCTCGGATGGATTACGGTAACAAACGCCCGTGCTTCCGTGGATATTTACGTGCCGGTTGGTACAGGAGTATCAAAACGGGAGGCGGTGATTTAATTGCCAAAAACGCTGCTTGGCTTAATCGGCCATCCGCTCGGTCATTCGCTGTCGCCGCAAATGCATAATGAGCAATTCGGAAAACTAAGCATAGACGGGTACTACCATTTGTTCGATATGCCGGAAGAAGAGCTGCAAAAGGGTGTACAGGCGCTTCGGCAGCTAGGGGCTGCCGGCTTCAACATTACCATTCCCCACAAAGTACGGGTGATGGACTATATCGATAAGCTTGACCCCTCAGCCGAAAGAATCGGCGCGGTGAATACGGTCGTAAGAGAAAATGATGCGCTTGTCGGATATAATACGGACGGGGAAGGCTATCTGGAATCTTTACTGGCTGTACGTTCATTGGATCAAATCAAAAATGCAAACATTCTTGTGATTGGAGCGGGCGGGGCAGCGCGGGCCGTATGCTACGCGTTAAGCCTGCGGGGCCCTGAGAGCATTACTATTGTGAACCGCACGCAGGAAAAAGCAGAACAGCTGAAAAAACATCTGGAAGATATAGCAGCTATCAAAGTAGCGGCTAAAGAGGAAGCGGAAAGCAGGAACCATGAGTACGACATACTAATTAACACTACTTCGATTGGGATGAGCCCTGAGATAAACAATTCCCCCTGGAGCCTCAAAAATGTAAAAGCTTCTGCATTATGCAGTGACCTTATCTATAACCCTTGGGAAACCAGGTGGTTAAAGGATGCCCGGCAGGCAGGGGTCGACACATTGAATGGAAGTGGAATGTTTGTTAATCAGGGAGCGCTTGCGTTCAAGTACTGGACGGGGACGGAACCGGACCGTAAAGCAATGCAGGCACTTGTCGAAGACCATCTAAAAGGAGAAAACAATGCTTAATAATAAACAAAAGCGTACTTTGCGAAGAGAAGCACATTCGTTAAAGCCACTTTTCCAAATTGGAAAAGAAGGTATGAATGAACAAATTATTACACACGTAGATGAAGCGATTGAAAAAAGGGAAATTCTGAAGGTGAATCTTCTGCAGAACTGCATGGAAGACAAGCATGAAGTGGCGTCTGAGCTTGCTGAAGGTACCGGCTCTGAAGTTGTACAGGTAATCGGAAATACGATCGTATTGTACCGGAGATCGAAAGACAATCCTGGGATTGAACTTCCAAAGTAAACAAGGAGAAGCTATTATGAATGAACGTATCGGCCTGTTCGGAGGCACATTTGATCCGCCGCATTTAGCTCATCTGATTATGGCGGAAGAGGCAAAAAATGCATTAAATCTGGATGAAGTTTGGTTTATCCCAGTCCACACACCGCCACATAAGCAGAGGGAGAAAATGATTTCCGGGGAAGAACGTCTAAGGCTTGTAGAAGCAGCGATTGAGGATAATCCCGGATTTCGAACGTCCTCCGTGGAGATCGAACGTGGCGGACCTTCGTATACAATTGATACAGTACGCTATTTTAAGCAGCAGGCGCCCGAAACGGAGTTCTTCTTTTTGATCGGCGGCGATATGGCAGACCAGATGGATAAATGGAAGGATATTGAAAAGCTTCGCAGGCTGGTTGAATTTGTATTTGTAAACCGGCCCGGCTACAACGGCCGCAAGCCTTCATGGCTGACCCAGGTGGAAGCTCCTGTGATGCACGTTTCTTCTTCGATGATACGCCGCCGGCTCAGGGACGGCGAAACCGTCCGCTATATTGTGCCGGGTAATGTATTAAAAGAGATTGAGAGGAAAAAACTGTATGGACAAAAATGAAGCTCTTCAAATCGTTAAAAAACAGTTGACGGAAAACAGATACAAGCACACACTCGGTGTCCGGGAGACCGCTTTATATTTGGCAGAACGGTTTGATATCGATTATAATAAAGTAGAGATAGCAGCTATTTTGCATGACTATGCTAAATACCGTCCTGTCGAAGAAATGCGTGAACTGCTCCGTGGAAAAGAAGAAGCCGGCAGGTTTATCGCCTACGGGGACGAATTGCTTCATGCCCCGGCCGGTGCTTATTTCATTCAGACAGAAGCCGGGATTGCAGACGCGGATATTGTTTCTTCTATTTACTGGCATACGACCGGAAAGCCCAATATGACAGCTTATGAAAAGGTGCTGTTTTTAGCGGATTATATAGAGCCAAACCGCACATTTCCTGGAGTGGAAAAAGTCCGGGAGGCGGCAGAATCAGATATAGACGCTGCCATCATCATGGCTCTTGGAAACACGATTCAATTTTTAATTTCAAAAAATGTTCCTGTATTTCCAGATACGCTTGCCGCTTACAACGATCTGGTGATGGAGCACAAATAATGGAGGCCTGTAGATGAACGAAAAGGAACTGCTTGAATTAGCGGTACAAACTGCTGACAGCAAAAATGCACACGATATCGTAGCACTTGATATGAGAGGGGTTTCACCGATTGCAGATTATTTTGTTATCGGGCACGGCACTTCTGAAAAGCAGGTGCAGGCGATTGCCACAGAATTGAAAAAGGCTGCGCACAAGCAGGGTCTCGACGTACAGAGGCTTGAAGGCTATAACGAAGCCAAATGGGTGCTGATCGATCTCGGGGATGTCGTTGTACACATTTTTCATGAAGACGAAAGAAATTATTACAACCTTGAAAAATTATGGGGAGATGCCGCATACGTGGAACTCGAAACGGTGCTTTCCCAGTAACAATGTAAGCCAGAAAGGCCTGAAAAATCAGGCCTTTTTTCTAATTTAAAATGAAGGGAAGTGCAGCATGGCCCACTCAATGTATAACGGCTTTGCCGAAGTGTATGACCGGCTGATGGCTGAAGCTCCGTATGACGCCTGGAAAGAAACCGTCATAAAAGAAGTCCCGGCCAATAATCCCAAAATGCTTGAACTTGGATGCGGAACCGGAGAGATCATGAAACGTCTCTATAACGAAGGATTTCATGCTGACGGCATGGATCTTTCAGCAGACATGCTTGCAGTGGCAGCGCAGAAATGGAGTGCTTCACGGGAAAGACCTGTATTGTTCCATCAGGATATGAGGTTTTTGGACGCGCCGGATACGTACCAGCTCATTTTTTGTTTTTGTGATTCCCTGAACTATTTAACAAAGCCGGAGGATGTTAAAGCTACCTTTGCCGGTGTGTATAATCATCTTGAAGCTGGTGGTGCCTTTATGTTCGACGTTCATTCCATTCACTACATAGAGGATATTTTGTCTGAGGTTTCCTTTGCGGACAATGATGAAGAGATTTCTTTTATATGGGATGTGTATCCTTCAGAACAAATCTGGGAGGTTGAGCATGAGCTGACTATTTTTTCGAAAAATGCAGATGGCACCTACAGCCGGTTTGATGAAGATCATGTACAGCGTACATTTGCCGTTAATGAATACAAAGAGTGGCTCGAGGAAGCGGGTTTTTCGACTGTCCGTATCACAGCTGACTTCACAGCGGATTTTCCGGATGAAGAAAGCGAGCGCATATTCTTTTTGGCGAAAAAAACAGACAAATAGTGTAAAATATTGTAATATATAGAAGTGAACACTCTCCTCTTTTATACGGGGGCCCTGCTCCCTTCCCCTCCTGAATTTTCCCTTTACTAATTAAACAAATAAAAGAATCTGGAGTTGATGCTTTCTTTGACGAGCCGTTGGAAATTAATTGCAGTCAGCGCCGGCGGAGCCGTGTGCCTTGGAATTATGTTTCTATTATTTTGGAGCGGACTACCCGGGAAACAGGCGGAAAAGCAGGAATCTGTTCCATGGGAAAATCAATCGGACGAAACAGTGCAGGAAGAGGCCTCCGGAAGTGGTTCTGAGCAGGAAGCTGAAGAACCCGGTGGAGTGGTCCAGGTCGATGTGAAAGGGGAAGTGCATGCCCCGGGCGTTTATAAACTTCAGTCAGATGAGAGAGTCGAAGAAGCGATCCAGAAGGCGGGCGGAATTACGGACAAAGCGGATATGCTTCAGGTGAATCTTGCAGAAAGAGTAGAGGATGAGATGGTTATTCATATACCTGGGGAAGGGGAGGAAACAGTTACTGGCCCGCTCGAAGAAAGCAGTGAGGAAGGGTCTGTGGTTAATGTGAATGAGGCGGAGCAGGTGGATTTAGAAACTATACCTGGAATTGGCCCGGCAAAAGCCGCAGCTATTTTAAGCTACCGGGAAGAGAACGGTTCCTTTGAAACGATAGAAGACTTATCCAATGTGAGCGGAATAGGTGAAAAGACAGTGGAGCAGCTCCGGGATTACATTTCTCTCTAATATTTACTTTTCGAAATAGTCTGATAAAGTTAAGAAAGGAATACTATTGTTTTTAGAGAAAGGAGCTTTCCTGTGGAAGAACATAAAGACTGGAAACTTGAAACACTTTCTGTGCATGCGGGCCAAACTCCCGATCCGGCCACTAACGCAAGAGCGGTGCCTATTTACCAGACAACATCCTATGAGTTTAATGATACCGACCATGCCGCTGATTTATTTGGCCTTCAGGAATTTGGGAACATTTACACCCGAATCATGAACCCGACCTCCGATGTTTTTGAAAAACGAATGGCTGCGTTGGATGGAGGTATCGGTGCGCTTGCTACTGCAAGCGGCAGCTCCGCTATTCATATTGCCGTATTGAATATTTGCAGCGCCGGAGATGAAATTGTCGCTTCGAGCGGCTTGTACGGCGGCACGTACAACATGTTTATGCATACGCTTCCGAAAATGGGTATCCAGGTTCATCTGGTGGATGGTACGGACCCGCGGGCGTACGAGGAAAAGATAAATGAAAATACAAAATTAATATTCAGCGAAATTATTGGAAATCCCAATGGCAATGTACTTGATATCGAAAAAATTGCCGGGGTGGCTCACGATAACGGGCTGCCTTTAATAGTGGACGCTACGACAGTTACGCCTATTCTGTGCCGGCCCATTGACCACGGCGCGGATATCGTCGTACATTCGGCAACAAAATTTATCGGCGGACATGGCACGACGATTGGCGGCGTGATTGTGGACAGCGGAAAATTCAACTGGGATAATGGCAAATTCCCAGGGCTTACAGAGCCGGACCCGAGTTATCACGGTGTCGTATTTACCGAAGCGGTTGGAGAAATGGCCTATATTTTAAAGGCACGTGTGCAGCTGCTGCGTGATTTAGGACCAGCTATTTCTCCAATGAACTCATTTTTGCTTCTCCAGGGGCTTGAAACGCTTCATCTGCGAATGGAGCGTCACTGTGAAAACGCCGAAAAGACAGCGTCATTTCTGGAGCAGCATGAGCTGGTGGACTGGGTGAACTACCCCGGACTTTCTTCACATGAGACGCATGCTACAGCGGAAAAGTATCTGCCGAAAGGAAAAGGGGCCATCCTGACCTTTGGCATCAAAGGTGGTCTCGCCGAAGGGAAAAAATTTATCGAAGCCTGCAATCTGCATTCGCACGTAGCGAATGTCGGAGACGCAAAGTCGTTAGTTATTCATCCGGCAAGCACCACGCATCAGCAGCTCTCTGAGGAAGATCAGCGTGCGGCAGGGGTATCGGCAGACCTTATCCGGGTTTCCGTTGGCATCGAACATATAGACGACATTCTTCGCGATTTAGAAGAAGCCCTCCAGGAAAGCCAGAAATAAACCACGAACGACAAAGCCTGCCTCGCTGGGCAGGCCCTTTCTTTTTCTTTTTCCTATCTTAATATTTAACATTTGGGGGTGAACACGATCCCCGTCCTATGGATACTTATATCTATGACAGCCCCAGTCGGAATGCTGCTCCGTGGAGATTTCTGGATGTGGGGGATTATTTGGCTTTGCTTCGGCGCCGGTTTTATCATATTGCGGCGCTTTCGGGTATTTGCTGCCGGTGCAGTATTAACACTGATCTTTGCCGGAAGCTCCTGGTACTGGGTGGAACACAACGATTCATTTTTTAACGGCACCGAATCAGAAATTACTGGTACCGTAGCCTCGCCTCTAACGTATGACGGCGGAAGGGCCCGTTTTGAACTTCGTACGGATACGGGGGAGTTCATACCGGTTACATGGTGGTTTGACACTGAAGAAGAAATACAGCAAAGCAAAAGTCTTCTTCCGGGAGAACAGTGCCGGTGGAACGGGGAAATGAAGGCACCGTCGACCGCTGGTAATCCCGGCGGATTCAGCTACGAGACTTATCTGTACTGGGAAAAAATACATTGGCTGTTTACGGTGGATAATAGTCAGAACGTTGAATGCTTTGCACGCTCAACGGGAGCCGTTGACACCCTCCAGCGGATCCGGGCCCAGCAGATGCAGCGTATTGAAAGGTTCTTTCCGCAACAGGCCGCTGGTCTGGCGGGCTCTCTGCTGTTTGGGGACCGTGCGTCAATGGCCGGCGAGGTGGAGGAAGCATACCGCTCGCTTGGTCTCGTGCACGTGCTCGTCGTTTCCGGCATGCATGTTGCCATTATTAGTGGGGCTGTATTTTTTCTGCTGAAGCGAATCGGGGTGACGAAGGAACGCTCCTATACGGTGATTCTCTGCCTTTTGCCCGTATATGCTGTACTGACCGGTGTAGCTCCCTCGGTGCTTCGTGCGGCCCTTGCTGCAGGATTTTTTATCGGCTGGCAGAAATGGGGGCCCCGCGGGCGGCATATGGATCCGGTAATTATTCTTTTGATGGTGATGGGGGTTATGCTCATTCTCAGTCCGGGCTATCTTTTTCACATCGGTTTTCAGCTCTCCTTTTTATTAAGCGCCCATCTGCTTCTGTGCAGAAAAAGAATGGCAGCCGCCGGGAAATGGATGAATATGGTCTGGGTTGCCGGTTCGTCAATGCTTGTTTCTCTACCTGTAATACTATGGAACTTCTATCAATTTTCTCTATGGAATGTACTGATTAATTTTTTGTTCGCCCCGGTTCTTCTATTCCTCGTTCTCCCCTTTTTGTTTTTGAATTACCTTCTTTCCTTTTTTATTGCTTCTCCTCCCGAAATCTTTTCTTTGGTTTTTTCAGCAATTGATTGGATGCACGAACTTTTTATCTATCTTGCCGGTATGCCGTGGTCCACAGTACTTCTCGGAAAGCCGGGTCCTGTTTTTATCGTTGTATATGCGGCAGGATGCATGGTGTTTATTACAGCGTGGAACAAAAACATGCGAAAGACAGCTATGTTTCTATCAGCAGCAGTCATGCTCGCGGCAGCAGTCTGGCAGTGGACGGCTCCTTATACAGATGGTCGGGGAAGAGTGACCTACCTTGACGTCGGGCAGGGAGACAGCACAGTCATTGAACTGCCTTACAGGCAGGGCGTGATGGTTGTTGATGGGGGCGGACGGGTAAGCTTTAACGACGAAGAGTGGAAGGAACAGGAGTCTCCCTTTGATCCCGGTGAGGCCGTCGTTGCTGAATATTTAAAATACCGGGGAATCCGCAAATTGGACACGGTAGTTGCGACGCACGGGGACGCTGACCACGTGGGCGGCCTGAAATACGTGGTGGAGCATGTGCCCACAGACGAACTATGGTATGGCAGAAGCGCCCAGTATGAGCCCGGGGAACGGGAGCTTTTGGCAGCGTTTGACAAACATACAGATATTAGGATCGTCGAAGGCGGGGAAAGTCACCATATTGGGAATACGCCTTTTTATGTTCTGCATCCCGGGGGTGAATCGGAGGATAAAAACGATCGTTCTGTTGTGTTGTATTTTGAGCTTGGCGGAAAGCGCTGGCTGCTGACCGGGGACGTTTCCACCGAACAGGAAAAACAGATAGTGCAGGCTTATCCTGGGCTGCAGGTGGACGTTTTAAAAACGGGTCATCACGGCAGCAGAACATCCACGGCCAAAGATTTTGTGGCAGCGGTTCAGCCGGAGCATGCGGTTATATCAGCAGGCTACTGCAACCGTTTTGGCCACCCTCATCCGGAACCTCTCGAAATACTTGAAAAAGCGGGCGTAAATATATGGCGTACGGATCTTCAGGGAGCTGTCCAGTTCATCACTTCTTCCCGGGAGACGCCTGGTATACTTACGGCAAGAGAGGAAATGCTTCCGGTGTGCAATTAAGTCAGGGTTTCTCGTAGGAATAAAAAAGAAAATAAGATAAAATAGAAAGAGAATACGTTCGGAAAGTGTGAGCAGATGGATTATATAACGATGGAAAAGCAGATACAGCAGGAGGACGTACAGCCGTTTTACCTTTTGCAGGGTGAAGAAGGCTATATGATTCAGGATATTCAGCAGAAAATTATTGGAAAAGCACTGGCGGAAGAGGAGAGAGAATTCAATCTGTCTACATTCGACATGCGTGAGACACCGGTGGAAATTGCTGTAGAGGAGGCGGAAACTCTCCCTTTTTTCGGAGAGCGGCGGGTGATCGTGCTTAAAAACTGCTACTTTTTAACGGGGGCAAAAGAGAAAGAGAAGGTGGAGCATAAAATCGAAGCGCTTGAAACATATGCCAGGAAGCCGAATCCTACTACTGTGTTAATACTGTCCGCGCCTTATGAAAAGCTCGACGCCCGGAAAAAGGTAGTTAAGGAAATTAAAAAACAGGCTGTGGTACTAGAAGCAGCCGCCGCCGGAGAAGAGACGATGAAAAAATGGATGCAGCAGTTTAATCAGGCCCACCAGCTTACAATGAGCCGCGAAGTCATGGACCGTTTTATTGTTCTTGCCGGGAAAGACCTTCTGATGCTTGCCGAAGAAGCGAAAAAGCTGCAGCTTTATACGGGGAGCGGGGAAGTGATGATGGAAACAGTGGATAAACTGGTGCCGCGCTCGCTTGAGGACAACGTGTTTGAACTGGTGGACGCCGTAGTCAAAGGCCAGGCAAAGACGATGCTGCGCATATATTACGACCTGCTTAAGCAGGGAGAAGAGCCGATCAAGATTCTGGCTCTGCTTGCCCGTCAGATCCGTATTATTTATCATGTAAAAAACCTGAAGCAGCAGGGCTATTCGCGAAAACGCATGGCCGGTTCGATTAAAGTCCATCCGTATGCGGTACAGCTTGCTGAAAAGCCGGCGGCGGCATTTTCGCATTCGTACCTACAGGACGCTCTGAAGCTGCTTAGTACTACGGATTACCAGATGAAAGCCGGGAAAATGGATAAGCAGCTCGCCCTCGAGCTCTGTTTTATGAAGCTTGTCTCGGGCCAGAAAATTGGACAATAAAAAAACGACTCGGGCCCGAGTCGTTTTATCCTTATTGTGCTACTGCGCTTAGGCGCTTGTGCATTCTGGATTTAGCGCGGTTGGCCGCGTTTTTGTGAATCATGTTTTTGCTGGCTGCTTTGTCTACTTTCTTCATCGCGAGCGCGTAGGAATTCTTCGCAGCATCAACGTTGTTTGCATCGATGTTTTTGTCGAATTCTTTAATAGCCGAACGCATGGAAGAACGGAAAGCCTGCTGCTTCACGCGTTGATTTTCGTTAATAATCACGCGCTTTTTTGCGGATTTAATATTTGCCATGGTGGTCACCTCCTTTAGTTACCGGTCGTTTCTTTTATCAGCACAAAAGGATTCTATCAAAAATCACGACTGAGCGCAAGATTCAGCAGGAAAGAGTTAAATGGATGAAATTTTCAGAATTAAAGCGAAGCGAACGCGAACATTGAAGGAAGAGCGGGGCATTGCTATAATAGACGTTAGTCTCTGCGAACGGAACGCACGGCAAAGTAGTAATAACAGGAGTGATCGAATCAATGAAAGAGCAGGAAAAAATTGAGCGCCAGAAGCGCATTCGTAACTTTTCGATCATCGCCCATATTGATCACGGGAAATCGACGCTTGCTGACCGGATTTTAGAATCGACCAGTGCGTTGACCCAGCGTGAAATGAAAGACCAGATGCTGGATGCGATGGATTTAGAAAGAGAACGCGGTATTACGATTAAACTTAATTCTGTACAGCTGAAATATACACATACAGATGGAGTGGAGTACATTTTTCACTTGATTGACACTCCGGGGCACGTCGACTTTTCCTATGAAGTGTCGCGAAGCCTGGCAGCCTGTGAGGGGGCCCTTTTGATTGTAGATGCCGCTCAGGGCATTGAAGCCCAGACGCTCGCCAATGTGTATCTTGCCCTCGATAACGATCTGGAAATTCTGCCTATTATTAATAAGGTGGATCTGCCGAGCGCAGAGCCTGAACGGGTGAAGCAGGAAGTCGAGGATGTTATCGGCCTGGACGCTTCGGAAGCAGTACTTGCTTCCGCGAAGGACGGAATAGGCACAGACGAAATTTTAAGGCAGATTGTTGAAAAGGTGCCGCCACCGCAGGGTGATCCTTCAGCTCCGCTGCAGGGCATGATTTTCGACTCTGTATATGATACGTACCGCGGAGTTATCGCCTATATCCGGATTAAAGAAGGAACGGTCAAGCCGGGGGAGAAAATCCGGATGATGCAGACTGGAAAAGAATTTGAAGTATCGGACGTCGGCGTATTTAATCCGAAGCCGGTCTCCTGCGATGAACTGACAGTGGGGGACGTTGGATTTATAATTGCCGGTATTAAAAACGTTGGCGATTCAAGAGTCGGCGATACAATTACAAACGCCCATAATCCGGCCGCCGAGCCGCTGCCGGGTTACAAACGCATGAATCCAATGGTTTTCTGCGGCCTGTTCCCGACAGATGCAAGCAAGTATAACGCGCTCCGGGACGCACTTGAACGGCTGGAGCTTAACGACAGCTCACTGCAGTTTGAAGCAGAAACCTCCCAGGCACTCGGCTTCGGTTTCCGCTGCGGGTTCCTCGGCCTGCTGCATATGGAAATTATACAGGAGCGCATTGAGCGCGAGTATAATATCGAGCTGATCACCACTGCACCGAGCGTTATTTATCACGTGCAGATGGTGGACGGGGAAATGAAAGAGATCGATAACCCTTCCAACATGCCGGATGCCCAGCAGGTGGAATGGGTGGAGGAGCCGTTCGTAAAAGCGACCGTCATGGTGCCAAATGATTACGTAGGCGCCGTTATGGAGCTATGCCAGGCTAAACGCGGCGAATTTAAAGACATGAAGTATATGGATGATACGCGTGTGAATATCGTCTACGACCTTCCGTTAACCGAAATTGTCTATGACTTTTTCGATCAGCTGAAGTCCCAGACAAAAGGTTATGCTTCATTTGATTATGAGTTTATCGGCTTTAAAGAAAGCAATCTCGTGAAGATGGATATTTTGTTAAACGGGGAAAGTGTGGATGCGCTGTCCGTTATTGTCCACCGGGACGTGGCCTATGAACGCGGGAAAGCTATCGTTGAAAAATTAAAAGATTTAATTCCACGCCAACAGTTTGAAGTGCCGGTTCAGGCGACAATTGGGAAAAGCGTCATCGCCCGTTCGACCATCAAAGCCATGAGGAAAAACGTTTTGTCCAAATGCTACGGCGGCGACATTACGCGGAAGCGTAAGCTGCTTGAAAAGCAGAAGGAAGGTAAAAAACGCATGAAAAGCGTTGGCAAAGTAGATGTTCCGCAGGAAGCATTTATGTCTGTATTAAAGATGGATAAAGACTAAGCAAAGCGGGCTGCCTTCCGGGCGGCCTTTGCTTTTTCCATAAAGAAGGAGAGAAAAGCGTGGCAAAAGGATTGTACGTCCACATCCCTTTTTGCGAATACATTTGTTATTACTGCGATTTTAATAAATTTCTCATTAACAACCAGCCGGTCGATGAGTATTTAGAAGCACTGGACCAGGAACTCGCCTCCTACACGATGGACCAGCTGCAGACGGTTTATATCGGAGGGGGGACACCGACAGCTCTTTCGGCTGTACAGGTGGAGAAGCTGATGCAGATCATGAACCGGCACGTTCCGGTGACCCAGCTCAAGGAATATACGGTAGAGGTGAATCCGGGAGATGTAGGTGAGCAGAAGCTGTCGCTGCTGAAGGCAGGCGGAGTGGACCGGCTGAGTATTGGTGTTCAGACGTTTCACGATTCCCAGTTAAGCAGTATCGGCCGGGGACATTCTGCAGATGAAGCGAAAGAAACAGTCCAGGCAGCCAGACAGGCCGGCTTTGATAACATTTCAATTGATTTAATGTTTGGGCTGCCGGGCCAGACGATGAAGGACTGGGAAGAAACGCTTGATGAAGCAATGGCGCTTGCTCCTCCGCACGTGTCGGCTTATTCATTGAAGATCGAAAAACAGACCCGGTTTTATAATTGGTGGCGTGAAGGAAAAATAGCTCCGCTGCCGGAGGAAGAGGAGGCGGATATGTATGAGCTGCTTGTGGATCGTCTCGAAAGCCACGGGCTTGATGCTTATGAGATCAGCAACTTTGCACGTGCCGGGTACAGCAGCCGTCACAACCGGATATACTGGCAGAATGAAGAATATATTGGTGCCGGTGCGGGCGCTCACGGCTACACCGACGGCGTGCGGTACGCCAACATTAAACCGTTGAACCATTATATCCAGGCAGTTCAGGAAAAAGGCAGCCCAGTACAAACGACGCATCCGGTAACGAGAAAAGAACAGATCGAAGAGGAAATGTTTCTCGGGCTTCGGTTATATGAAGGTGTATCTACGGAGCGTTTTTATCAGAAATACGGCTGTGCCGTGGAAGACATATATCCGGAAAGCATTCAGGAAGCGAAGCGGAAGGAGTGGCTCACAGAAGCAGACGGCCGTTTGTTTTTAACAGAAGAAGGAAAGCTGCTCGGTAATGAAGTGTTTGCTTTATTTTTATTGGACGATGAGCCTGAAAATAATTGACAAAGCAAAAATCCTTTGATAGCTTATAAAATAGATTTAGCACTCGGATAAAACGAGTGCTAACAGAGGAGAATGTGTAATGCTTACCGATCGACAATTACTCATTTTGCAATCGATCATTGAAGATTATATTCAATCGGCCGAACCTGTAGGTTCAAGAAGCATCTCCAAAAAAAACAGCATTACGTTCAGTCCGGCCACCATCCGTAACGATATGGCGGATTTGGAAGAGCTTGGTTTTTTGGAAAAAACCCACAGCTCGTCCGGACGCATTCCTTCCCAAAAAGCTTACCGGCTGTATGTGGACCGCCTGCTGCTGCCGTACCGTTTCAGTGAACCTGAGATGAACAACATTCAATCGCTTTTTGCCGGTAAAATACTCGAAGCTGAAGAAGCAGTAAAGGAAACAGCCGGCATTTTGTCTGAATTGACGAGCTATGCCTCTATTGTGCTTGGCCCGGAAATGTTTGAATCGAGACTCAGGCAGATTCAGATTGTTCCTATTGGAAAAGAAGCAGCTGTTGCTGTCATCGTGACAGATACAGGATATGTGGAAAACCATACGGTAGCTCTTCCCCCAACGCTTGAAGCAGGGGAGCTCGAACAAATTACGAACATTTTAAACGAGCGGCTGCGGGGAATTCCGCTTTATCAGCTGCAGCGGGCGCTGTTTTCTGAAGTGAGAGACGTTTTAAAGAGGTACGTGCTCAACTACGAAGCAGCTCTTTCGTTTACGGAAGAGGCTCTCCGGAAATCGAGGCATGAAAAGATCTTTTACGGAGGCAAAACCAACCTGCTCAACCAGCCGGAATTCAAAGATGTAGACCGTGTGCGGGCTCTGCTCGAATTAATGGAGGAAGAGCATCTGATTCACGAGCTCTTAAAACCAACCATTAACGGTATGACGATTAGAATTGGGCAGGAAAACCCCAATGAAGCGTTTGAGCACTGCAGCATCATCTCTGCCACGTATTCCCTCGCTGGGAAGCCGGTAGGAACCATTGGTATTGTAGGGCCAACGAGAATGGAATATCAAAAAGTTATCAGCCTAATTAATCATCTTTCTTACGGCCTTTCAAATGTGTTGGATGACTTGTACCGGAGAGACTCTTAATGATAGTATTTGTTATTGGTTGATGAACTTAATAAAGAGTCGGATATAGTATGGCTTTGAACGATAGCAACAGCATTTATGGAGGTGGCGCAGGTGAGCGAAAAGAACAAGCAGCAGGAAGAGGAAAAAAAAGATCAGGAAGCACCAAATGAAGAAGAAGTAACCGAAGAAGACGTCGAAATCCTCGAGCCGGAAGATGTTGAAGAGGATGAACTTGAAGAGGAATCCGGTTCGCGTGAAGCAGAGCTCGAAAAAGAAATAAACGAATGGAAAGACCGTGCTCTTCGTGCTCAGGCAGATTTAGAGAATGTGCGCCGCAGAGCAAAAGCGGAAAAAGAGGAAGACGCCAAATACCGGGTCCAGCCTCTGGCAGAGGAGCTTCTGCCGGTAATGGACAATTTTGAAAGAGCGATGCAGACCAAGCCCGATAACGAAAGTGCCCAGTCATTTATTGACGGCATGGCCATGGTCTACAATCAATTCAGATCTGCACTCGAACAGCAGGGTGTGGAAGAAATCCCGGCACAGGGCGAATACTTTGACCCAACCATTCACCAGGCTGTCATGCAGGCTGATGAAGAAGGGTTTGAGTCTAATCAGATTGTGGAAGAAATGCAAAAGGGATACAGACTGAAAGATCGTGTGCTGCGCCCTTCAATGGTAAAAGTGAACAACTAATAATTCAGATATAGAGTACTGTATAGGAGGAAGAAAAATGAGTAGAACAATTGGCATTGACTTAGGTACAACAAACTCTTGTGTAGCCGTTATGGAAGGCGGGGAAGCGCAGGTTATTCCGAACCCGGAAGGCAACCGCACAACTCCTTCCGTTGTAGCATTCAAGGACGGCGAACGTCAGGTAGGGGAAGTGGCTAAGCGCCAGTCCATCACAAATCCTAACACGATCAGTTCCATCAAGCGTCACATGGGTACAGATTACAAGGTGGAAATCGAAGGCAAAGAATACAATCCGCAGGAAGTTTCTGCGATTATTCTCCAAAAATTAAAGTCGGACGCTGAAAGCTATCTTGGCGAGACTGTTACAAACGCAGTTATCACAGTACCTGCGTACTTTAACGACTCCCAGCGTCAGGCAACAAAAGACGCCGGCCGTGTTGCAGGTCTTGAAGTAGACCGTATCGTAAACGAGCCGACAGCTGCAGCACTTGCCTACGGCCTGGAAAAAGAAGAGGACCAGACTATCCTCGTATTTGACCTCGGCGGCGGTACATTTGACGTATCCATTCTTGAGCTTGGCGAAGGCTTTTTCGAAGTTCGTTCCACGTCCGGCGACAATAAGCTTGGCGGTGACGACTTTGACCAGGTGATTATCGACCATTTAGTGGATGAGTTCCGCAAAGAAAACGGTATTGACCTTTCCCAGGATAAAATGGCTGTGCAGCGCTTGAAGGATGCAGCAGAAAAAGCGAAAAAAGATCTTTCCGGCGTTACGCAGACACAGATTTCCCTGCCGTTTATCACAGCAGATCAGAGCGGACCGAAACACCTTGAGCTTACACTGACACGTGCTAAGTTTGATGAGCTTTCCTCGAAGCTGGTTGAACGCACAATGGGACCTACAAGACAAGCAATGAAAGACGCTGGTCTCAGTGCTTCCGAAGTGGATAAAGTCATCCTTGTTGGTGGTTCCACACGTATTCCTGCTGTACAGGAAGGCATTAAAAACTTAACTGGTAAAGAACCACACAAAGGTGTTAACCCGGATGAAGTGGTAGCCGTAGGTGCTGCTGTTCAGGCAGGCGTACTAACCGGTGATGTAAAAGACGTTGTACTGCTCGACGTTACACCACTCTCCCTCGGTATCGAAACGATGGGCGGAGTAACAACGAAATTAATCGACCGGAATACTACAATTCCGACAAGCAAATCCCAGACGTTCTCAACAGCAGCTGACAATCAGCCTTCTGTGGATATTCATGTGCTTCAGGGTGAGCGTGAAATGGCCGCAGACAACAAAACGCTTGGCCGTTTTCAGCTGACCGATATCCCGCCAGCTCCGCGCGGCGTACCTCAAATCGAAGTTACCTTCGATATTGATGCTAACGGTATTGTGAACGTACGTGCGAAGGATCTTGGCACAAACAAAGAGCAGTCTATTACCATCACTTCTTCCTCCGGTCTTTCCGAAGAAGAGATTGAACAAATGGTAAAAGATGCTGAAGAAAATGCAGAAGAGGACAAAAAGCGTAAAGAAGAAGTAGAAGTGCGCAACGAAGCGGACCAGCTCGTCTTCACGACAGAAAAAACATTGAACGACCTCGGCGAAAACGTAACAGAAGACGAAAAACAGCAGGCTGAGGACGCAAAAGAAAAAGTGAAAACTGCGCTTGAAGGCGAAGATATTGAAGCCATCCGCACAGCGAAGGACGAGCTTCAGGAAATCGTTCAGCAGCTGACAACGAAAATGTATGAACAGGCAGCGCAGCAGGCTCAGCAGGAGCAGGGCGAAGCCGGCGGCGAAAGCAGTGACGACACTGTAGACGCTGACTACGAAGACGTTAAAGATGACAATGATAACAGTGATAACAACAAAAACAGCTAACGATCTGTAGCGCTGATGAATGGGGCTGTCCCGAATAGTGGTCACTTGACTGCTTCTATTCAAGGGGATGGCCCCTTCTTTCTGTAATGAATATGTTTTTCAGATTGAAGCGTCTTCTTGTAGAATGATAAGATAACACGTATGGACAAGAGCGAGGAGTGAAGATGAACGATGAGTAAACGCGATTATTACGACGTGCTTGGCGTCAGCAAAGACGCAGACGAGCAGGAGATAAAAAAAGCATATAGAAAACTGGCACGCCAGTATCACCCGGACGTCAACAAGGAAGACGACGCCGAAGAAAAATTTATTGAAATCAAAGATGCCTATGATACATTAAGCGATCCCCAGAAGCGTTCGAATTACGATCGTTTCGGCCATGAAGATCCAAACCAGGGCTTTGGCGGCGGCGGAGCCGGAGCAGGCGGCTTCGGCGGCGGCTTTGGCGACATTTTCGATATGTTTTTCGGCGGCGGTGCTTCAAGAGATCCAAATGCTCCACGGCAGGGGGCGGATCTGCAGTATACGATGACGCTCACCTTTAAGGAAGCAGCCTTCGGCAAAGATACAGAGATCGAAATTCCAAAAGAAGAAAATTGTGAAACGTGCGGCGGCGACGGCGCAAAGCCAGGCACAGAAAAAAGAACGTGCCGCCAGTGCGGCGGGCAGGGTCAGATGAACGTAGAACAGAATACGCCGTTTGGCCGTGTCGTGAACCGTCGTGTGTGTGACCGCTGCAGCGGCTCAGGCGTTGAAGTCGAAGAAAAATGTCCTACATGTAACGGAAACGGCCGCATCCGCCGGAACAAAAAGATCAATATTCATATTCCGGAGGGCGTCGACCACGGCCAGCAGATCCGCGTGAGCGGTCAGGGCGAGCCGGGTGCAAATGGTGGACCACCGGGCGACCTGTTTGTCGTTTTCAACGTACAGCCGCATGAATTCTTTGAACGTGACGGAGATGACGTCTACTGCGAAATGCCGCTGACATTTGTTCAGGTAACGCTTGGCGATGAAATTGAAGTGCCGACACTGCGAGGTAAAGTTAAATTGAAAATACCGGCTGGCACCCAATCGGGAACAAAATTCCGTCTCCGGAATAAAGGCATTAATAACGTCCACGGACGCGGCCAGGGCGATCAGCATGTGAAAGTCCAGGTAGTGACACCGAAGAAACTGACGGACCGGCAGAAGGAACTGCTGCGGGAATTCGCAGAAATCAGCGGCGATGAAGAAACCGATGAACAGCACGGAAATTTCTTTGACCGTGTGAAACGGGCGTTTCGCGGAGAGTAAAAAGGGAGGAGCAGACATATGAATTGGATTGAAATTTCTGTCCATACTACCCAGGAGGCCATTGACCCTGTATCGTTTGTGCTTCAGGAAGCAGGAGCAAGCGGGGTCGTGATTGAAGATTCGGCCGACCTGGAGCGGGAATGGGAAGAGGCAGAAGACGAATGGTTCATGCTTTCTGAAGATAATTATCCGGATGAAGGCACGCTTGTGAAAGCCTATCTTCCGATGACAAGCTACGTCACCGATACTGTGGAGGAAATTAAGCAATCCATTAATGAACTGCTCCTTTACGATATTGATTTAGGACGAAACCAGGTAGTGCTCAAAGAAATCGCCGAGGAAGACTGGGCAGAGGCCTGGAAAAAGTATTACAAGCCTGTCCAGATCACGAATAAAGTTACTATTGTGCCTTCCTGGGAAGAGTATGAAAAAAAGAGCGGGGAAAAAATCATTACGCTGGATCCGGGCATGGCGTTTGGCACCGGCACCCACCCGACAACCGTGCTCAGCATGCAGGCGCTTGAAGAGTACACACGTCCGGGTAATGCAGTGCTGGATGTCGGCACCGGGTCCGGCGTGCTCGCTATAGGGGCATGCTTATTCGAAGCAGGAGAAATTCTTGCGCTCGATCTTGATGAAGTAGCCGTCAGGAGTGCTGAAGAAAATATCAGCCGAAACGGGATGGCAGATAAAATCACCGTGGCCCAATCGGATCTGTTGGAATACCGGTCGATGCAGGCAGATATCATTGTGGCTAATATTTTGGCACCTATCATTATCCGCCTTGCAGAGGATGCGTTTAGTTCCCTTCAGCCGGATGGTGTGTTTATTACTTCAGGCATCATTGAAAGCAAACGTACGGATGTCGAACAGGCTCTGACGGAAGCGGGTTTTGTTATTGAAGATGTGCGGGCAGTCGAAGACTGGCTGTGCATTATCGCCCGCCGGCCGCAGACACTTTAAAGGAGAGGAATATGCAGCATTATTTTGTGGATCCCTCCTCCATACAGCATGAATATATACAAATCACGGGTAATGATGCAAAGCACATTGCCCGTGTTATGCGTATGGGCCCGGGAGAAAAAATTGTATGTAAAGACAATCAGGGACATGCCTTTGTGACTGAAATTGAAAGCGTGGAAGAAAAAAGTGTCCACGCAAAAATAATCAGCGAGTGGACAGGAGGAGCAGAGCTTCCTGTAAATATTATCGCTGCCCAGGCTCTGATTAAAGGAGAAAAAATGGACACTGTCGTGCAAAAAGCAACAGAGCTTGGAGCCTCGGCGATTTATTTTTATGAAGGGGACCATTCTGTGGTAAAATGGGATGCGAATAAACGGCAAAAGAAAATTGATCGTTTAAACCGAATTGCTAAAGAAGCAGCAGAGCAGTCAGAGCGGATGTATATACCGGAAATTGTTTATTTTCCCTCGGCACGTAAGGTTATAGAAAACACGGCTTCTGTCGGGAGCCGGATCGTTTTATCAGAAGCAGAAGCGAGAGCAGAACTGCCCGCAAAGCTTCCTGAGGTGTTTGCCGGGCATCCGGAAACGCTGCTTGCATTTATCGGGCCGGAGGGCGGATTTTCCCGTAGCGAGCTTGCCCTGTTTGAGGAACAGCACATTCCTGCGACGTCCCTGGGGAAGAGAATTGTTCGAAGCGAAACCGCTTCTTTGCTGCTGCTTGGAGCAGTGACATATTATTATGAAATTCAGGAGGGGAACATATAATGAGATCAGTGGCGTTTCATACTCTTGGCTGTAAAGTAAACCATTACGAAACGGAAGCCATATGGCAGCTGTTTAAAAACGACGGCTATGAAAAAAAGGAATTTGATCAGACCGCGGATGTCTATGTTATCAATACCTGTACGGTAACAAACACCGGAGATAAAAAAAGCCGCCAGGTAATCCGGCGCGCAGTACGTAAAAATCCGGAAGCCATTATATGCGTCACCGGCTGTTATGCCCAGACCTCTCCGGGAGAGATTATGGATATTCCCGGCGTCGATATTGTCGTTGGCACGCAGGACCGCAAAAAAATGCTCGACTATATTGAAGAGTACACGGTGTCCCGGGAACCAATTAACGGTGTAAGCAATATTATGAAAAACCGTGTGTACGAAGAACTCGATGTACCGGAGTTTACCGACCGTACGAGAGCGTCGCTGAAGATTCAGGAAGGGTGCAATAACTTCTGTACCTTCTGTATCATCCCGTGGGCCCGTGGTCTGCTCCGTTCGAGAAACCCGGAAGAGGTTATGCATCAGGCCGAACAGCTGGTTAACAAAGGCTACAAGGAACTGGTGCTGACAGGCATTCATACAGGAGGCTACGGTGAAGACCTGAAAGACTATAATCTCGCGGGGCTGCTCCGGGATCTTGAAACCATCGATGGGCTAAAACGGATCCGTATTTCTTCCATAGAAGCAAGTCAGATCACCGATGAAGTGATTGATGTGCTCCGCAGGTCAAACAAAGTAGTAAATCATCTGCACGTGCCGCTTCAGGCTGGCTCAAACACCGTGCTTAAAAGAATGAGAAGAAAATACAGTGTGGAATTTTATGCGGACCGCCTCGAAAAACTGCGCGAAGCGCTTCCGGAATGCGCCATCACCACAGATGTGATTGTAGGCTTCCCGGGGGAAACGAAAGAAGAATTTCAGCAGACGTACGACTTTATCCGGGACCAGCGTTTCTCAGAACTGCACGTGTTTCCATATTCGAAGAGAACCGGTACCCCGGCTGCTAAAATGAGCGATCAGGTTGAGGATGAAGAAAAAAATGACCGGGTGCACCGTCTGATTGAACTATCCAATCAACTGGCAAAAGAATATGCTTCGCGTTTTGAAAATGAAGTCGTGGAAGTAATTCCGGAAGAAGAAGATAAAGAAAAACCAGGTTACTTTGTCGGCTACTCGACAAATTATATAAAGGTACGTTTCCCTGCGAACCCGGAATGGCGTGGTGAAATTGTGCGCGTGAAAATTACGAATGCAGGCTATCCATTGAATGAAGGGGAATTTGTACGCGTGCTTGACCATGATACAGCAACGCTTGTATAACTATAACAGCTAAACTGGAGGAGAAAGTATGGCAGATCTCGCGCAATATATTGATCACACACTGCTGAAGCCGGAAACCACATTTGAAGATATAAAACGTATCACAGCGGAAGCGAAAGACAATCATTTCAAATCTGTCTGCATTAATCCGGCGATGGTGCCTTTTGCAGCGGAAGAGCTAAAAGGCTCCGGCGTGCTTGTCTGTACAGTGATCGGTTTTCCACTCGGTGCCACAAATCCGGAAACAAAAGCATTTGAAGTGAAAAATGCCATCGCCAACGGAGCGAAGGAAGTTGATATGGTTATCAATATCGGCGCCTTAAAAAGCGGGGAAGACGATCTGGTCCGCGCGGACATTGAAGCGGTCGTGCAGGCTGCAAATCAGGAGGCACTGGTGAAAGTGATAATAGAAACAGCGCTGTTAACTGATGAAGAGAAGAAGAAGGCCTGCAGTCTTGCAGTTGAAGCTGGAGCGGATTTTGTAAAAACATCCACCGGGTTTAACGGAGGAGGAGCAACGATCGAAGATGTGCGTCTGATGAAAGAGACGGTGGGCGACCGTGCCGGCGTAAAAGCGAGCGGCGGGGTCAAAGACCGTCAGACTGCTCTTGCATTAATTGAAGCCGGAGCGTCCAGGCTCGGTGCAAGCTCTGGCGTGAAAATACTGCAGGGTGAAACCTCAAGCGAAAACTACTAACAATCTCTGCCTGCCAGCTCGTTGATTTTTTGGCACAGATGCTTTATACTATTTACCAAATGGCTAGTATTTGAGTAATAGTCTTTATTCATATATTAGTTAGATTGGTTGTTCGGAGGGAGGGAATCACATGGCAGAGACAAGAAAGAAAAAGAATGAAGATATTGATGCCGCTCTTCGCCGTTTTAAGCGTAGCCTTTCCAAAGAAGGAACAATGGCTGAAGTGAAAAAACGCAAACACTACGAAAAACCTAGTGTTCGTCGTAAGAAGAAAAGCGAAGAAGCTAGAAAACGTAAGTTTTAAGTAAAGAAGGTGCTGCATCCTTGGAACTCATGGACCGTTTAAGCAGTGACATGAAGTCAGCAATGAAAAACAAGGAAAAACAGCGTTTAAATGTTATCAGAGGCCTGCGGGCTTCGATGCAGAATGAAGCTATCAAGCTCAATAAAGAGCTTGATGAAAGCGAAGCAACAGCGGTTTTAAACCGCGAAATGAAACAAAGAAAAGATTCCCTCCATGAGTTTGAAAACGCAGGACGGGAAGATTTAGCAGAACAGACCAGGTTTGAAATGGACGTCATATCTGAATATCTTCCTGCTCCTTTATCGAATGAAGAATTGGAATCCATTGTGAAAGAAACTATTCAGGAGGAGAATGCCTCTTCGATGAAAGATATGGGAACAGTGATGTCTGCGGTGATGCCTAAAATCAGTGGAAAAGCGGACGGTTCCCAGGTAAATCAATTAGTGAAAAAGCATTTATCTTCTTGATAATAAGAAAGCTAGAGATCGAATCAGGGTTCAGTTCCGGTTCGGTCTCTTTTTTTAAAACATATGCCAGTCTTCCTCCCGAAATAAACGGGAAAAAATTGAAACGCTTTTATCTTTATCCTCGTACATAAGAGTATAGACATATAACTAATGAACGGGAGGGGGGATAGAGGTGGAGCAGAGAAAAAACAGATGGCTGTCCGTTCTTCTTGCCATACTTTTCATGACAGCCGCCTGGCTTCCGGCATCTGTACAGGGGGCCGGTGAAAATCAGACCGTATATGTTATCCCGGTTGAACAGACCGTTGAACAGGGAATGGCTGCATTTTTGGAACGATCGGTGGAAGAAGCGGAAGAAGCTGATGCCGACAGGATTATTTTTGAACTGGACACGCCCGGAGGCGCGGTGGATGCCGCAGGTGAGATTGCCTCGATTATCAATGGTACATCTATTCCAACTACCGCATATGTAACGGACCAGGCTATGTCAGCAGGAGCGTTTCTGGCTTTGAGCGCTGACGAAATTGCCATGGCGCCTGAAACAGAAATGGGAGCAGCCCAGGTTATTGACGGCTCGGGCAATGCAGCATCTGACAAGGCTCAGTCAGCCTGGGTGTCTAATATGGTCAATGCAGCTGAATCCAATGACAGAGATCCAGTGTATGCAGAAGCAATGGCTGACCCTGGAGTTGAACTGCCGGATTATCGTGCCGGAGAAGGTGAACTGTTAACGCTTACGGCGTCGGAAGCAGCTTCTGAAGAAGTGGGCTATGCAGAATACATTGCCGACAGCAGAGATGATCTTCTCAGTCAGATGAACCTGGGCGATGCTGCAGTGGAAGAAGCAGATATCAGCGCAGCTGAGCAGATCGCAAGATGGGTGACCAGTCCGTATGTGATTCCTATTTTATTGAGCGTCGGCATGATCGGCCTAATACTTGAAGTATTTTCACCGGGATTTGGAATTTTTGGAGGCATCGGTCTCGCATCCTTAGGACTATTCTTTTTCGGTCATATGATTGCCGGGTTTGCCGGCTTCGAAGGACTGCTGCTGTTTGGCGTCGGTTTAATATTACTGCTGATAGAATTCTTTGTTCCTGGTTTTGGAATTTTTGGTATATTAGGTATAGGGGCAGTCGTTGGCAGCCTGTTTATGTCGTCGTTTTCTGTTTCCGTTATGGCGATCTCCGTCGTTCTGGCAGCAGTAGCTGCCATCATCGCAGCAGTAGTTATGGTGGTCGGGTTCGGAAAACGGGGGCCAATGAAAAAGCTGGTGCTTCAGGATACGTTTTCTTCGAAGGAAGGATATGTGTCAAATGAAGGAAGAACGGACTTATTAGGCAGAGAAGGAACGGCATTGACTCCGCTGCATCCGACCGGTGCAGTAGATATTGACGGGGAAAAAATCGATGTCGTTTCAGACGGCCGCTATCTCGACCGCGGAGACGCTGTGCAGGTAGTGCGTGTAGAAGGCACGCGTGTTGTAGTAAAGCCATACTCTAACAAAGAAAGAAGGGAATCATGACATGGGAATTGATATAGGTCTCGTTATTGTATTAGCTATTATTTTAATAGCGCTCGTCATTTTATTCACTTTTGTACCAGTTGCGCTTTGGATTTCGGCGCTTGCTGCAGGGGTGAAAGTAGGTATTTTCCAGCTGGTCGGTATGCGGCTCCGGAGGGTTATTCCGTCGAGAGTAGTAAACCCGATGATCAAGGCAGAAAAAGCTGGTCTTGATATTGAACTGAACAAGCTCGAAGGCCACTATCTGGCTGGCGGTAACGTGGACCGGGTGGTCAATGCACTAATCGCCGCCCAGCGTGCAAATATTGAACTTACATTTGAACGTTGTGCCGCTATCGACCTTGCCGGCCGTGACGTATTGGAAGCTGTACAGATGAGTGTTAACCCGAAGGTTATTGAAACGCCGTTTATTGCCGGTGTCGCAATGGACGGTATCGAAGTGAAAGCAAAAGCAAGAATCACCGTACGCGCAAACATAGACCGTCTGGTCGGGGGTGCCGGTGAAGATACCGTTATCGCCCGTGTTGGTGAAGGTATTGTTTCGACGATCGGTTCTTCGCAGAATCATAAAAAAGTATTGGAAAACCCGGACAGCATCTCACAGACTGTTCTTTCCAAAGGGCTGGATTCAGGTACGGCTTTTGAGATTTTATCCATTGATATAGCCGATATTGACATTGGCAAAAACATTGGTGCAGAACTGCAGACAGACCAGGCGGAAGCAGATAAAAACATCGCCCAGGCGAAAGCCGAAGAACGTCGCGCCATGGCTGTTGCTCAGGAGCAGGAAATGAAAGCACGGGTAGAAGAAATGCGTGCGAAAGTTACCGAGTCCGAAGCAGAAGTGCCAATGGCAATGGCAGAAGCCCTGCGTTCCGGAAACCTTGGCGTCATGGATTATATGAATATCCAGAACGTTATGTCTGATACGGATATGCGTGAATCCATCAGTAAATCCGGTAAAGACGACGACCAAAACGGTCCATATAACCGCCCGCACACCGATAAATAAGGGACTTTGTCCGTAGAAGAAGGTGAATGAAGCGATGGAGCAGCTGTTTGAACTAGTTTTTGAAAATCTGTGGATTTTACTGCTGCTCTTCGGCGGTTTGATTACGTTTATGGGCCGGGGAGACAGCAGCCAGCAGCAGGACAGCGGTGACGGTGATTCAAGGCGGCGCGGGGCTTTCGGAAAACTCGAAGACATATTCGAAGAGTTTGAAAATGCCCGCAAAGAAAATACGCCGAACCGTCCTCAGAATGATCCTTCCGGAAGTCCCGGCAATCATCCAACGCGCCGGGTGCCGGAAGCTGAGGCAGAGCTGTACAAAGAAGAGACAGATAATCCACAGAATAAAAGCAGTGCTTTAAAAGAATACGAAAAACGCCGTGAAGAGCTTCAGCAGCAAAAGAAAAACGCAAGCCAGCGCCTTGAGCGTGCTTCGCGCCAGTCTGCTGAACGCGGAGGCGTTATGTCAGACGGGGAAATCGGCGGAGCGCGGAGAAATCCACGGTCGATAAATAAAAAAGAAGCAGCAAACGGACTCGTGTGGGCGGAGGTCCTCAGCCCGCCGGTCACGAGGCGCAGCGGTTATCCTTACCAGCGGCAGTCAACAATGTCACGTGAAAAAGTGACGCCGCACCGTTCCGCTAAAAAAAGCAGTAATGAGTGAGCCTGATCCTCGGATCAGGTTCTTTTTTTCCTGAAAATCGTAAAATGTCTGCTATTTTTTGCAACACCCTCAGCGTGGTGGTAGAGTAGAGTTAGCATACTAACGAAAAAACTGATAACAGCAAGGATATGATATTATACTCAAGGAGACTGAGCTATATTGACCGAAAAGAAAACGTTAGAATTACAAGTGAATGAAATGAACGACATACAGCAGCTGTTTGGTCCAAACGATGTGCACATTGAGCGGCTTGAAGAAAAGCTGGACGTTTCGATTATTACCCGGGGCGGCTCGCTGATCGTAGAAGGAAACGAAAAGCAGGCAGCGCTAGTCGAAGAAGTGATTGAAGCTTTGGCGAGGCTGCTGAAAAAACGGGTGCGGATTTCAGAACGGGACGTTGTCTATGCCGCGCAGCTTGCCGAGGAAGGAAAGCTTGAAAAGCTTGAAGATCTTTTCCAGGAGCAGATTGCTGTAAATGCTGAAGGCAAGCCAGTGATGATTAAAACCTTGGGGCAAAAGGAATATATTGATCAGATCCGTCGTAAAGATATGATATTTGGCGTTGGCCCGGCTGGTACAGGCAAAACCTATCTGGCGGTCGTAATGGCGATAAATGCTTTAAAAGAGGGGCGGGTGAAGCGGATTGTACTAACCCGTCCGGCGGTGGAGGCTGGAGAAAGCCTCGGATTTCTTCCGGGAGACCTGAAAGAAAAGGTGGATCCATATCTGCGTCCGCTGTATGACGCCCTGCATAATATCTTTGGAGCGGAGCATACACAGCGGTTAATGGAGAGAGGGACGATCGAAGTAGCTCCCCTCGCGTATATGAGAGGCCGGACGCTGGACGATGCTTTTGTTATTCTCGATGAAGCCCAGAACACCACGAAAGAACAAATCAAGATGTTTTTAACACGGCTCGGCTTTGGTTCAAAAATGATCGTTAACGGGGACCTCACCCAGATTGATCTTCCCAAAGGCCAGCAGTCAGGGCTGAAGGTGGCGGCACGCATTTTAAAAAACATCGATCATATTGGGTTCGTTTACCTTGAAGCCACGGATGTCGTACGGCATACACTCGTGCAGCAGATTCTTGATGCTTACGAACAGGAGGAAGGCGATCCAAAGCGTACGCTGAACCGGCCGGACAAACCAACAAACAACTAGTCAGGGGTGGACAGGTGTGAGTATTGAAGTAGATATGGTGGATGAAACGGAACGAGTAGAACCGAAGCACTGGGAGCTGGTGAAAAACATCCTGCAGTTCGCATGTGAAAAAGAAGGAGTCGTAGACGGCTCGGAGGTCTCTGTAAGTTTTGTGGATAATGAAATGATTCAGGCGGTCAACAGAGAATACAGGGAGATCGACCGGCCGACTGATGTAATTTCATTTGCCCTGAATGACGACGAAATTCAGCCCCAGGCTGAAGGCATACCGAACCTGCTCGGAGACATTATTATCAGCGTTCCCAAGGCGCAGGAGCAGGCCGGGGAATACGGTCACTCGTTTGAAAGAGAACTGGGCTTTTTGGCCGTTCACGGCCTGCTTCATTTGCTTGGATACGATCATATGGACAAAGAGGAAGAAGATAAAATGTTTTCGCGTCAGGAAAGGATTCTTGAAGCGTATGGATTACCGCGATAAATCGGTGCCTAAACGCTGGAAGGACGGCTTTATATTTGCTGGAAAAGGTATCCTCCTTGCCTTCCGGGAAGAGCGTCATATGCGCTTTCACGTCTTTTTCGGTCTGGCAGCCGTTCTTTTGGGATGGGTGTGCGGCATCGCTTTATGGCAGTGGGCCGTTCTTTTGCTGGCAATTGCCGGCATGCTTGTGCTCGAAATGGTTAATTCAGCGCTGGAGCGCCTGGTAAATTTAGTATCGCCGGAATGGAATAAAACCGCGGGAGATGTCAAAGACATTGCTGCCGGTGCGGTACTCATTTACGCTGTATTTGCTGTCATCATCGGTGTAATGATTTTTATGCCTTCCATATGGGAATGGCTGAACTGACAAAGGGGGAAGAACATTGGCTATAGAAAACGAACTGCTTGAACGGGCTAAACAGGCAAGAGAGCAGGCGTACGTCCCGTATTCCAAATTTCCGGTAGGAGCGGTTTTTGTAGGAGAGGACGACGAGTGGTACGAAGGGTGTAATATTGAGAACTCGTCGTACGGATTAAGCAACTGTGCAGAACGGACAGCCGTGTTCAGCGCGTTGCGTACGGGCATACGAAGCGGGAAAATGGTAGCTGTCATCGCTGATACGAAAGGGCCGGTCGCTCCATGTGGCGCCTGTCGGCAGGTGCTTTCTGAGTTTCTGCCGAAGGATGCCCGGATTGTATTGGGTAACCTGCAGGGTGAAATGAAAGTAACAACGATGGAAGAACTGCTCCCGGGAGCATTCGGCCCGGAAGATTTATAGTATGAAAGCAGGAAAGAAGAGGGAAAATAATGAGTGAATCGTATCATTCCGGATTTGCCGCTTTAATCGGGCGTCCCAATGCGGGAAAATCCACATTAATGAATCAGGTGCTTGGCCAAAAGATTGCGATCATGAGTGATAAAGCACAAACAACAAGAAATAAAATCCAGGGCGTTTACACGACGGAAGACTCCCAGATTGTTTTTATCGATACCCCTGGCATTCACAAGCCAAAGCACAAGCTGGGCGATTTTATGGTTCGTGCGGCTCTGCAGACGCTGAACGACGTTGATATCATTTTATATCTGATCGATGCGTCAGAGTCATACGGCCCCGGCGAGGAATATATTATCGAAAAACTGAAGCGGACAGACACGCCGGTATTTTTAATCGTTAATAAGATCGATAAAGTTCATCCCGACGAACTGCTCAAAGTGATTGCCAGCTATTCCGAACGGTATGATTTTGCCGAGGTAGTACCGGTTTCTGCGTTGAACGGCAATAATGTGACGACGCTTCTCGAAGAGCTTACCAAATATCTCGAGGAAGGCCCGCAGTTTTATCCGGAAGATCAGGTCACTGATCACCCGGAACGGTTTATCGTGAGTGAACTGATACGTGAAAAAGCACTGCAGCTTACTCGCGAAGAAGTTCCGCATTCGCTAGCCGTTGTTATCGATGAAATGAAAGAACGGGAAAACGGGGCGGTGTATGTGGCAGCTACGATTGTTGTCGAACGCCCGACCCAAAAAGGCATCATTATCGGTAAGCAGGGCTCAATGCTCAAGGAAATCGGACAGCGGGCCCGGGCAGATATTGAGTCGATGCTCGGCTCGAAGGTGTTCGTGGAGCTTTGGGTGAAGGTGGAAAAGGACTGGAGAAACAGCGCATATCTGCTTCGTGAGAACGGGTACCGCGAAGACGAATATTAAGAAATCGCCTGGGAGCGGAGGAACAGCATGATTCAGAAAACAGAAGGAATTGTTTTGCGGACTGCTTCCTACGGGGAATCCAATGTAGTGTTAACGGTTTATACAAGAGAGCACGGGAAAATGGCGATGATGGCCAAAGGGGCAAAGAAGCCAAGCAGCCGTCTGCGCTCGATCTCCCAGCCGTTTGTCTATGGAACGTTTGTGTACTATCCGGGCAAAGGAATGAGAACGCTCAGTCAGGGAGACGTAACGGATTCATTTCGCAGCGTGCGTGAAGACATCGTTCTTACTTCCTACGCTTCCTATTTGTCCGAACTTCTTGATAAAGTTACCGTGGATCAGGAGCGAAATCCTTATCTATTTGAGCTGTTTTGGCAGCTTCTGCGGCGTATCGATGAAGGCGAGGATGCCGAAGTGCTTATCCGTCTGTTTGAAGTGAAAATGACCGCAGTGGCAGGAATCCAGCCCGTGATCGACCGCTGTGTGAACTGCGGGCGGCAGGAGGGAACATTTCATTTTTCCATCCGCGAAGCGGGCTTTCTCTGCCATCTTTGCTGGGAGATCGATCCGTACCGTTTCCGCATTCAGCCGAAAACGGTGAGGCTTTTGCGGACGTTTTTCTACATTGATGTGCACCGGGTAGGCTCTGTTTCTGTATCGGCCGAAACGAAAAAAGAGCTGAAGGATGTGCTGAACAGCTATTATGATGCTTATGCAGGTATTTATTTAAAGGCAAGGCGTTTTCTGGAACAGATGGAAAAGTGGAACGTTGAATGAGTGCTTGACACACTCGTAAATGTTAAGTACTATTTCAATACAATCATAATGATGCGCAGGGAAAGAAAGTAGTAGCAATCTTCTTCAGTTTTAGCGAGTGCAGGATAGTGAAAGCTGCACGCTGACCGGTTGTGAAGGCGTTCTGGAGCGTAGAATGGATAAAGCGGCTTTTCGGCTGTAATGCCGAAATAGCAAGTAGGGTGGAACCGCGGTAATAACCGTCCCTATACCTGAGTGACAGGTATAGGGGCTTTTTTAATGAAAATAACCGAAAAACAAAAGGGGTGTTTAACATGGCAATGAATATTCAGGAAATGATTTTAACATTGCAGAACTACTGGGCGGACCAGAATTGCATTATTATGCAGGCCTACGATGTGGAAAAAGGAGCGGGGACGATGAACCCGATGACATTTCTGCGCAGTATCGGACCAGAGCCGTGGAACGCAGCATATGTAGAACCGTCAAGACGGCCGGGCGACGGACGCTACGGGGAGAATCCGAACCGTTTGTATCAGCATCATCAGTTTCAGGTAGTCATGAAGCCTTCGCCGGACAACATCCAGGAGCTGTATTTAAAAAGCCTGGAAGCCATCGGTATTGACCCGCTTGCCCATGATATCCGCTTTGTGGAGGACAACTGGGAGGCTCCGACGCTGAGTGCCTGGGGCCTTGGATGGGAAGTCTGGATCGACGGCATGGAAATTACCCAGTTTACGTATTTCCAGCATGTTGGCGGCATGGATGCCCACCCGGTGACAGCTGAAATTACATACGGCATTGAACGGCTGGCGTCGTATATTCAGGATAAGGAAAACGTATTTGACCTGGAATGGGTGCAGGGCGTTTCATACGGAGATATGTTTTTGCAGGCGGAATACGAGCATTCAAAGTATTCGTTTGAAATTGCGGATAAAGAGCTTCTTTTGAATCAGTTTGCCGCAAGTGAAAAGGAAGCAGAGCGGGCTATTGAGGAAAAGCTGGTGCTCCCTGCCTACGACCACGTGCTGAAATGCTCGCATTTGTTTAACCTGCTCGATGCCCGCGGGGCGATTTCAGTGACGGAGAGAACCGGATATATTGCACGTGTGCGCAATCTGGCAAGAAAGTGCGGAAAAGCGTATTACGACGAACGGGAAAAACTAGGATTTCCGCTACGGAAGCAGGAGGCGATGAACGATGACAACTAATCATTTTTTACTCGAAATCGGCGTGGAAGAAATGCCCGCCCGCTTTGTGGAGGGTGCGGTCAAGCAGCTGAAGGAAAAAACGGAAACCTGGCTGCAGGAGCAGCGGCTCAGCTATAGTACTGTTCACATGTTTTCTACTCCGAGACGGCTAGCGCTCCGGATTGAAGACCTGGCTGATTATCAGGAGGATATGGTCGAAGAGGCCCGTGGACCGGCCAAAAAGATCGCACTCACAGAAGACGGGGAATGGAGCAAGGCTGCTTTAGGCTTTGCCAGAGGCCAGCAGGTCGATACAAAGGATCTGTACTTTAAAGAGGTGAAAGGCACTGAGTACATTTTTGTGGAAAAAGAACACAAGGGCCGGCCGACCTCAGAGCTGCTGCAGGAGATGGAAACAATTATTACGTCTCTCGCTTTTCCGAAAAATATGCGCTGGGGAAGTCACGAACTCCGCTTTGTGCGCCCGGTTCAATGGCTCGTGGCGTTGTACGGAGAGACAGTGATCCCATTTACGATTACAGACCGCACAGCCGGCAATATTTCTTACGGACACCGGTTTTTGGGGGATGCCATTACTATTCATAAGCCGGAAACATACGAGCAGCAGCTGAAAGAGGAGTATGTGATTGCGGATGCGTCTGAAAGATCAGAATTGATTCGCAGCCAGATCGAAGAGATTGAAGCGGAAAACAGCTGGCACATTCCGATAGATGATGAGCTGCTTGCCGAAGTGAATCAGCTCGTGGAATACCCGACCGCACTGCACGGCTCATTCGATGAAGCGTATTTGGACATTCCGCGGGAGGTGCTCGTTACATCCATGAAAGAACACCAGCGGTATTTTCCGGTAGAAAATGATGAAGGCAGTCTCCTTTCGTATTTCATTACAGTACGAAACGGTAATGCTGAGCACCTTGACCAGGTCCGGAAAGGAAATGAGAAGGTACTCCGGGCGCGTCTGGCTGATGCCCAGTTTTTCTATGACGAAGATCAGAAAATGTCGCCGGAGGAAGCGGTGGAGAAATTAAACCACGTAATTTATCAGGAAAATCTGGGTACAGTCGGTGAAAAGGTAATGAGAGTGGAGGCTGTCAGCACCCGACTCGCAGAATACCTGCAGCTGGACAGCACGAAGGTGCAAAATGTTAAGCGTGCCGCTCATATTTCCAAATTTGACCTCGTAACGTTAATGGTGGACGAGTTCACTGAGCTCCAGGGGATTATGGGAAGAGAATATGCCCGGATGGCAGGAGAAAACACCGCAGTTGCCGAAGCTATTGCAGAACATTATAAACCAAAGTCCGCCGGAGATGCTCTCCCGGAAAATGTCGAAGGCGCGGTTATCAGCGTGGTGGATAAAATGGACACTATTGTTTCGAGCTTTGGTGTAGGGATGGTGCCGACCGGGTCCCAGGACCCTCACGGGCTGAGAAGACAGGCAGCAGGTATTGTCCAGACAATCACCGGGCACCGGTTTCCGCTCACAGTTCAGCAGCTGATCGTTCTGGTGATGGATGAAATCAAAGAGCGTTCTCTTCTTCAGCGGGAAGAAGCGGATGTTCTGAAGGATCTCGAAGAATTCTTTACCCAGCGTGTCCGCCAAAAGCTGCTTGATGAGGGTGTCCGCCATGATATTGCGGATGCTGTGCTGCTTCATCTTGGCGAAAGAATTGATGTAGTGACAGAAAAAGCTGGATTTATTCAAGCGCGTGCTGAAGAAATAGACTTCAAAGAAACGGTGGAAGCACTCAGCCGGGTGACCAATATCGCAAAAAACACAGACCGTGGTTCGGATATTCAAACAGAGCTGTTCGAGGCTGAAGAGGAAAGAGAGCTTTACGAAAAAAGCAAAACCTTAAATCAGCAGCTCGATAAAACGCTTGGGCAGGCGGATGTCGCCGGTGCGTATCAAGCGCTACAGGCAGTTACGCCGGCGATTAACGCCTACTTTGATCATGTTATGGTTATGGCTGAAGACGAACAGGTAAAGCAGAACAGACTGCAGCAGATGGCACTGTTATCCAGGGAAATTGAACGGTTCGCCCGCTTTCGGAGCATTGTTTTTTCATCGTAAAGCAATGCGTCCGTGCGAAGCGCCGATGAAGGTGGGGAGTCACTATCGAATTAACAGAGCGTCAGGAAACCATCCTGCAGATTGTTAAAGACAACGGGCCGATCACCGGGGAGCATATCGCAGACAGGCTTTCACTGACGAGAGCCACTCTGCGCCCGGATCTGGCCATTCTCACAATGTCAGGATTTTTAGAAGCAAGACCAAGAGTAGGATATTATTATACTGGAAAAACAGACACCGAAGAACTGAATAATCAGCTGCAGAAGTTAACCGTCAAACATTATCAGTCGATCGCAGTGGTCGTCTCGGAATCAGACAGTGTGTACGATGCTATCTGCACCATGTTCCTTGAAGATGTCGGCACTCTCTTTGTGGTGGATAAACAAGGCTATCTGGCCGGCGTCCTTTCAAGAAAAGATCTGCTGCGGGCGAGTCTCGGCCGCCAGGATACGGAAGCAATCCCTGTAAGTATTATTATGACAAGGATGCCCAACATCACGATCTGCAAAAAGGAAGATTTGGTCGTTTATGCAGCAACCAAGCTGATCGAGCGTCAGATTGACGCTCTGCCGGTAGTAAAAGACGCCGGCGATGGAAAGTATGAAGTGGTCGGCAGGGTCACGAAAACAAATATAACTAAAGTATTGGTGGATCTGGCCAATAACCAATTATTTTAACCCGAGGAGGCAGACATGACCACAAAACAAGAGCGTCCAGTAGTATATGTAGTGTCCGATTCGGTAGGAGAAACGGCTGAACTGGTAGTAAAAGCCGCTGCGAGTCAGTTCGGGGAAGACGGAATGGAAGTACGCCGTATTCCGTACGTTGAAGACGAGGGCACGGTGGAAGAGGTCATTCAGCTTGCCAAGGAAGCCAGGGCAATGATTGCGTTCACGCTGGTGATCCCAGAGATCAATCAGTACCTCCGGGAGCACGCGGAAGAAGCCGGGGTAGACACCGTTGACATTATGGGCCCGGTACTCGATAAAATGGTGACGCTCACGAACCAGCAGCCAAGATATGAGCCTGGTCTCGTATATCGTCTGGACGAAGACTATTTCCGTAAGGTGGAGGCAATCGAATTTGCGGTCAAATATGATGACGGGCGTGACCCGCGGGGCATTGTCCGGGCAGACATTGTGCTGATCGGCGTTTCGCGAACCTCAAAAACGCCTCTTTCCCAGTATCTGGCCCATAAACGTCTGAAGGTGGCAAACGTGCCGCTGGTTCCGGAGGTGGATCCGCCGGAGGAATTGTTTAATATTCCTAGTGAAAAGTGCATCGGGCTTCGGATCAGCGCCGATAAATTGAACCGGATCCGTTCGGAACGCCTGAAGGCGCTTGGACTGAGACCGGAAGCAAACTATGCGAGTATGGAGCGTATCCAGGAAGAGCTCGACTACTCGGAAGCGCTGATGAATAAAATCGGCTGTACGGTGATTGATGTGTCCAACAAAGCTGTGGAAGAAACAGCCAATATTATCTCCAATATGTTTCAGCAGCGCTAGGAGAGAATCAGCATGACGAAAAAGGAACCCACAGTGTATGTGGACGCTGACGCATGCCCGCATAAAGAAACGATCGACACGTGGGGAGCGGGCAAAAGCATGCGGATCGTTTTTGTGGCGAGCAGCGCGCACGCCTCAAATAAAGTGTATGAAGCAGAAACCGTGATGGTGGAAAACGAGCCCGAAGCGGCGGATATGTATATTTGGAACCACGTCTCTGCCGGCGATCTGGTGATTGCCGATGATCATGGCCTGGCAGCAATTGCTCTTGAAAAAGGAGCGGCGGTTCTCTCTTTTCGGGGGAAGCGCTGGAAAAAGGGTGACGAAGAATGGCTGCTTGCCGGCCGGTATGCCGGCGTGCTGGCCAAACAGGGAAAGCACAGAGTTAAAGGGCCTAAAGCAATATCGCTTGAAGAACGCCAGCGTTTTTTTGAGGGCCTGGAGATCTTTGAAGCAGGCGGCAGTAAGTCCAAATGGTAATAGGCTCATCAGGGAGGAAACAAATTGGCAGCGTTTATTCCAGAAGAAAAAGTTGCTGAAATTCGGGAAAAAATCGATATTGTCGAAGTCATCAATGATTACGTACAGCTAAAAAAACAGGGCAGGCATTATCTCGGCCTGTGTCCTTTTCATGGGGAAAACACCCCGTCATTTTCTGTTTCGCCGGAGCGGCAGCTGTATCACTGTTTTGGCTGCGGCGCAGGCGGCAATGCCATAACTTTTTTGATGGAGCACGACGGCCTGACATTTGTGGAAGCTATTCAATCCCTTGCAGCCAAAACGGGTACCGAGTTGCCCGAGCTTGAAGATCAATACCCCGGCGAACGGGAACAGCACCAGGCTAAAAAAGATGCGCATCAAATGGCGGCCAAGTTTTATCATCATCTGCTGATGAATACAGAACAAGGGAAAGAAGCCTATGACTATTTAACGGCGCGGGGAATCAGTGAAGAGATTATTGAAGAGTTTCAGCTCGGCTATGCACCGGAGCGAAATAATATGCTTGTACAGCTGCTTGAAAAAAGAGATTATGACCTGGAAGAAATGGAAGAAGCCGGACTGATTCTCCGCCAGGAATCCAGCTGGCAGTGGAATGACCGTTTTCGCGGGCGGGTCATGTTTCCTATTCATAACCAGCGCGGGCAGGTTATCGCCTTTGGCGGCCGCGCACTCGGAGAAGGTGCGCCGAAATACTTAAATAGTCCGGAAACGCCCATCTTTTTAAAGCATGAAACGCTCTACTCGTTTTCCAAAGCCCGCCAGGCAGTCCGCAAACAGGATGAAGCCGTTCTGTTTGAAGGCTATATGGACGTTATTGCTGCCTGGAAAGCGGGAGTGAAAAACGGGGTTGCGGGTCTTGGCACGGCTTTCTCTAAACGACAGGCCGAGCAGATCCGAAAAGCAACAGACAAAGCGGTAATTGCTTATGACGGTGACAGCGCCGGACGGGCAGCGGCGTGGAAAACCGGAGATATTCTTGAAAAGCAGGACATCAATGTACGGGTGGCGCTGTTTCCGGCAGAGATGGACCCGGACGACTATATACAGGCGTACGGGGCAGAAGCATTCAAGGTACAATTGTCGGAGCGTGCGGTACCTTTTATGTCCTTTAAGGTTCAGGAGCTGCGTAAAAATAAAAACCTTCAAAATGAAGGAGACCGTCTTGCCTATATCGAAGAAGTACTCCGGGAAACATCTGTGATCAGCAGTGCTGTAGAACGTGAATTCTACATGAAGCAGCTGGCAGAAGAATTTGACCTGTCGATGGACGCTCTCCGGGAGGAAGAACGTAAAGTACAAAAAAAGGAACAGAAGGAAAAGGCAGCAAAGGCTCCTTCGTCTGTGGAAACAGGCAAACGGTGGCGGAGCGGAGCGCTTCCGAAAAAGCAGGTGTCGATGCGATCGGCCTATGAGAATGCTGAACGGTCGCTCCTCGCCTTTATGCTTCAGAACCGGGAGGTCGCCGGGGAGGTTAAAGAGCGTATTGGAGGAGAATTCAACATTGATGCCCATACAGCGCTTGCGGCATATTTATATGCTTATTATGACGACGGCCATGATCCTGATGTAAGCCGGTTTATGGAATACGTTGAAGAGCAGGAGCTTGTGAACCTGGTATCTGAGCTGATGCACCTTGACATTCCGGCAGAAATATCAGATAATGAAATGTCTGACTATGTTGAACAGATTAAAATTCGACCAAAACGGGAAGAATTACTGCAAAGGCAGAAACAGCTTAAAGACGCTGAAAGAAATGGTGATTCAGAAACAAATCAGCGACAGTTGCTGACAAGAATCATGGAATTGATGATGCAGCTGAAGAAAAACTAGCCTGAAGCAATTTGCTTGCGCTTTTCCTTTGTGGTTGATAAGATATGATCACGATAGAAGGAAAGCGTGCCAGTTTGATGTGCACGCTCTTTCTATGTGCCTGCCGTCCTTTCAACCAGCTAAGAAAATACCAGGAAAAGAAATCGTCGGCACAGACAATTGCGGGCATGTAAAGAGACAGGGTAGGATTCAAGGTGTGAAGCTTGGAAGGAGGGAGATCGAATGGCGGAAAAACCAAGCCGTCCGCTGGCGGAAGGTGAAATGTCGGTCGATCAGGTAAAAGAACAATTGCTCGAAACGGGCAAAAAACGTGGAACGTTAACGTATGCAGAAATAACAGAAAAACTCTCCAGTTACGACCAGGATTCTGAGCAAATGGATGAGTTTTTTGAATACCTTGGTGAACAAGGCGTTGATATTATCAACGAGGGAGAAGAAGTTCCAAGCATGGAACAGGTGGAAAAAGAAGACACCCTCGACTTGAATGATTTAAGCGTCCCTCCAGGCATTAAAATTAACGATCCAGTCCGGATGTATTTAAAAGAAATCGGCCGTGTGCCGCTTCTTTCTGCGGAAGAAGAAATTAATCTTGCCACTAAAATTGAAGAAGGCGACGAAGAAGCAAAACGCCGTCTCGCAGAGGCCAACCTTCGTCTGGTTGTTTCGATCGCAAAACGTTACGTCGGACGCGGCATGCTTTTCCTCGACTTAATTCAGGAAGGCAATATGGGTCTGATCAAAGCGGTGGAAAAGTTTGATCACAGCAAAGGGTTCAAGTTCAGTACGTACGCTACGTGGTGGATCCGCCAGGCAATCACCCGTGCTATTGCCGACCAGGCGAGAACGATCCGTATTCCGGTGCACATGGTGGAGACGATCAACAAGCTGATCCGCGTGCAGCGTCAGCTGCTGCAGGACCTTGGCCGTGAGCCGCTTCCGGAAGAAGTTGCCAAAGAAATGGATCTGACTCCGGATAAAGTAAGGGAGATTCTTAAAATCGCCCAGGAGCCGGTGTCGCTGGAAACTCCTATCGGTGAAGAAGATGACTCTCATCTTGGTGACTTTATTGAAGACCAGGAAGCGATGGCACCGTCGGATGCAGCTGCTTATGAACTGCTGAAAGAGCAGCTCGAAGATGTGCTTGATACGCTTACGGACCGCGAAGAAAACGTTCTCCGTCTCCGGTTTGGCCTTGATGACGGACGCACCCGCACCCTCGAAGAAGTGGGTAAAGTGTTTGGCGTCACAAGAGAGCGTATCCGTCAGATTGAAGCCAAAGCGTTAAGAAAGCTTCGTCACCCGAGCCGCAGCAAACGATTAAAAGATTTCATGGACTAATGAATTCATCATAGATACAAGGGGACGCATGCTTTAAATAAGCAGGTGTCCCCTTTTTTATTTTACATAGAAGAGAGAGGAAAACATGAAAAAAGCTGTATTGCCGGACAGACTGGCAGTTATCGTGGAACAAATTGACCAGGGAGCGGTGGTCGCAGATATTGGCACGGACCACGGGCTGGTTCCGGTCGAAGCAGTGGTGCACCGGGAGGCGGAGCATGCAGTAGCAGCTGATGTGAATGCAGGTCCGCTCCAGGCTGCATCAGACTACATTGCCTCCTGTGGATTAACAGATAAAATTGATACCCGCCTCGGGAGTGGACTCACTGTCCTGAGAGAAACTGATCGTATTGATACAGTAGTTATCGCGGGAATGGGCGGCACGCTGATCAAAGAGATTTTAGAGGAGGGAAAGACACATCTCCGCCCGGTGCAGAAGCTGATCCTGCAGCCTAACATCTCCGCGGGCCGAATTCGCCAGTGGCTGTTTGACAATGGCTGGAAGCTTACCGATGAGCGAATCCTGAAGGAGGACCGCCATGTGTATGAAGTACTGACGGCAGTGCCGGGGGAAGCGGAAGCGCCGTACCGGGAAAACCAGGAGCCGTTTGAAAAACAGCTGTTGTTCGGTCCGTATTTGCTCAAGGAGCGGAACAATGCTTTTAAGGATAAATGGATGAGGGAAAAAGATAACTGGCAGCAGATTTTACAACAGCTGGCAAACGCCGTTCCGACAGAACAGACAACGGCAAAGAAGCAAAAATTAAACCAATACATTGCATGGGCTGAGGAGGTTATTACATGAATACTGTACGTGACGTTATCCGGTTATTTGAAGAATGGGCACCGCCATCGCTTGCTGTGGAAGGCGACCGGGTGGGCCTGATGATCGGGGACTGGAACCAGCCGGTCACAAAGGTGCTTACCACCCTTGATGTATCCGAAGAGGTGGTGGATGAAGCTGTCAAAACAGGGGCGGAGTTAATCATTGCCCACCACCCGCTGCTGTTTCGTCCAATAACGTCGCTCGATGTGTCAAATGGACAGGGGCCGGTAATTGAAAAGTGCATTAAGCATGATTTAACCGTCTATGCCGCGCACACAAACCTCGATATTGCTCCCGGGGGTGTGAATGACATGATGGCAGAGGCGCTCGGTTTAACGAACACGGAGGTGCTGGCTGCGACAGGTGAAGACGAGCTGTATAAGCTAGTGGCCTTTGTACCGGAGTCCCACGCTGAAGAAGTAAGAAAGGCAGTGGGGGATGCGGGGGCCGGCTATATCGGCGGATACAGTCATTGCACATTTTCTGCTTCGGGTACTGGCACGTTTATCCCCGGCGAGGACACAAATCCTTTTTTAGGCGAGCAGGGAAAGATGGAGTTCGCGGACGAAAAGCGGATGGAAACGATTGTACCGGCCTCTCTCCGGCAAACTGTAGAAGCCGCTTTGACCGCTGCTCATCCGTATGAAGAACCGGCTTATGATGTGTATCCGCTCGCTATTCCTGGTGAGCCTTACGGGCTTGGGAGAGTGGGAGAGCTCCCGGAGGAAATGACGCTTGAAGCGTTTGTGGAGCAGGTGAAAAAAAGCTATGACGTACCGTTTGTCCGCGTGGTGGATGGAAAAACCGAGCGGGTTAAACGCGTGGCCCTGCTCGGGGGCGACGGCAACAAATACTGGAAGCAGGCGCTTTCCAGGCAGGCGGATGTGTACATTACCGGCGATATTTATTTCCATACAGCCCAGGACGCGGCGATGGATGGCCTTACGATGATAGATCCCGGCCATCACGTGGAAAAAATTATGAAAAAAGGCGTGCAGAAGGAAATGCAGCACCGCAGCCAGGGCCGGCTGCAGGTGGAATGGCTGGCTTCTGCTTTGTCTACCGAACCGTTTCGGCTGGCATAATAGAAAAAATCCCTCCGCGGTCAAGCGGAGGGATTTGTTTATGATTTTGCTTTGATTTTTGGGAGGATTTTTGATTTATCGATATGAGATTCGGTATCCCATGTGGATGAATCGTTTGGATCGTACTGGTCGATAAACAGGATGACTTCCTTTGTGATTAACGTTGGTGTGGAAGCACCTGCTGTCACACCTACAGAGTTGACATTTTCAAGCCAGCTTAAATCCAGCTCGGTTAAGTTGCTGATCCGGTAAGCTGTTGTGCCCGCGACCTGTTCAGACACCTGGGCAAGCCGGTTGGAGTTGTTGCTTTTCGGGTCGCCGACAACGAGAACGAGATCTACATCCTTCGCCTGTTCAGCTACCGCTTCCTGGCGTACCTGGGTGGCGTTGCAGATTTCATTATGGATTTCTGCATGCGGATAAATTTCTCTCGCCCGGTCCATAATGTCGGAAACGTCCCACTGGCTCATGGTCGTCTGGTTAGTCATGATAATCCGTTCCGACTTAATGTTTAAGCTTTCAAGATCGTCGAGCGTTTCCACTAAATGCACAATGTCCGGAGCGACACCGACAGCGCCTTCCGGCTCCGGGTGTCCCTTCTTGCCGACATAGATAAATTCATAGCCCTGGTCCCGTTTTTCCCGTATTAAGTCGTGCGTGACGGTAACATCGGGGCAGGTGGCATCAATGGTGGTCAGTCCTTTTTCTTCAGCGAGTTGGCGTACTTCTGGAGAAACGCCGTGAGCTGTATATACGACTGTCCCTTTATCTACCTGCCGGAGTATTTCAAGCCGGTTGGGCCCGTCGAGGGAAATGACACCTTCTTCTTCAAATGCGTCAGTCACGTGCTTATTGTGTACGATCATGCCTAAAATATAGATTGGACGCGGAAGCTCCTGGTTACCGGCGGCTTTTTTCGCCATTACCATCGCATCGACAACGCCGTAGCAGTATCCACGTGGTGAAATTTTTGTTACTTCCATAAAGGCCTCCTGTTTCATAATTTGAACCGTGAGGTCTTGCGTGTACGCGCTGACTTTACGTATGCAGTCATGTAAAACGATTCTGGATTCATTATACTACCTAAGTGTCTGGTTGAAAAGAAAGGACGGCTGAAGGGATGTATTCCTTTAATATTTTGTGAACAGAAGCAGAGGAGAAGCTATGGTTTCTATTTTAACTATGATAAAATATGGAGATGCAAAAAATGCGTAAATGAAAAGAGAGTTAGGTGAACAGCGTGGAAAACCGCTTTAAACAATACAATATTCCGGCATATGCCCTCAGGCTGCTGGATAAAAAACGAATTCAAAAACCAACGGATATTCAGGAACGGCTGATGCCCGCTGCGATTAATGGCAAGGATGTTATCGGCCAGTCGCAGACCGGATCAGGGAAAACACTTGCGTATCTGCTGCCAATTCTGAGCAGAATCGACACCTCCAAAGCGGAAGTGCAGGCAGTCATTACAGCGCCTACCCGGGAGCTCGCCGGCCAGATTTTCGGTGTTCTGAAGGAAATTACGGATGAAGATGAAACCTCTTCGGTACGTGCCAAGCAGGTATCCGGGGGAACGGACCGCTCCAGAGTGATGGAGCAGCTCCGTAACCCACCGCACATTATTGTGGCCACGCCAGGGCGGCTGAAGGACATGGTCGGAGAAAATGTTATCAATGTACACACGGTCAGCATGCTTGTCATTGACGAAGCAGACCAGATGCTTGATATGGGCTTCCTGGAAGAAATTGATCCGGTGGCCGGAAAAATGGCAGATAACCTGCAGATGATGGTATTTTCGGCAACAGTACCGGAAAGCCTGCAGCCGTTTCTCCGCAAATATATGAACAATCCCAAGCATGTGCACGTAAAGCCGGAGCATGCGACGCCAAAAGAAATGACGCATTACGGCATCGCGCTCAGACACCGCAGCCGTCTTGATGTGACAATGGAGCTTGTGGACCGGCTGCAGCCATTTCTCGCTATCATATTTGCAAGTACGAAAGAGGAAGCGGACGAACTAGCCGGAGAAATGTTCAAAAAACAATACCCGGTAGAAGTGCTGCACGGCGGTCTGCCTTCGCGGCAGCGTAAACAGGTTATGAAACGGATTCAAAATCTTGAGGTTCAGTATCTGGTAGCTACCGACCTTGCTGCCCGCGGTATGGATATTCCGGGTATTTCCCACATTATTAACTACAGCCTGCCGAAGGAACTGGAATACTTTATTCACCGGACGGGCCGTGCCGGGAGAGCCGGACTGACAGGAGAGTCATACACTCTGATGGGAGAAGACGACCGGAAAGCCGTTCTTTCTCTTCAAAAGCAGGGTATCCGCTTCACGTTCATGGACTTTCGCAAAGGAACATGGACCGAGCTCTCCAAGCCGCTGTTTGCCTCCAAGCAGACAAAACGGAAGCCTGCGCCTGCTCCTGACGCCATGCCGGTGAAAAAACCGAAAAAAGTGAAGCCGGGCTATAAGAAAAAAGCGATGGCAGACCAGACGGCGTCCCGCCGCCGCAAACGAAAATAACAACTGAGGTGATGACTGTGCTTTTAGGCTCGCATGTATCGATGAACGGGAAAAAAATGCTTCTTGGTTCAAGTGAAGAAGCGGCTTCGTATGGAGCGACAGCGATGATGATTTATACAGGAGCGCCGCAGAATACCCGGCGCAAACCTATTGAAGAATTAAATATCGAAGACGGGCACGCCCACATGAAAGAAAACGGCATTGAAGAGGTAGTGGTTCATGCGCCTTATATTATCAATATCGGCAATACGACCAAGCCGGAAACATTTCAGCTTGGTGTGGATTTTCTGCGCAATGAAATCAGCAGATCCGAGTCGCTCGGGGCAAAGCAGATTGTTCTTCACCCGGGGGCGCACGTCGGGGCCGGTACAGAAGCAGGCATTAAAAAAATTATCGAGGGCTTAAATGAGGTTATTTATCCGGACCAGAAGGTGCAGATCGCGCTTGAAACAATGGCGGGCAAAGGCTCGGAGTGCGGAATAAGCTTTGAAGAGCTTTCGGAGATTATCAGTGGAGTAACTCACAACGATAAGCTGAGTGTCTGCTTTGATACATGCCACACGCATGATGCAGGCTACGATATCGTAGGGGATCTGGACGGCGTGCTGGAGTCGTTCGACCATTATGTCGGCCTCGACCGGCTGAAGGTGCTTCATATTAATGACAGTAAAAACGAACGCGGGGCAGGCAAAGACCGCCACGAAAATATTGGTTACGGCTATATCGGCTACAGTACGTTAGCAGAAATTGTGCATCACGAGGCGTTTGCTTCTGTGCCGAAAATACTGGAAACACCTTATGTCGGCACAGACAAAAAAAACAAAAAACCACCGTATAAGCACGAAATTGCGATGCTCAGACAAAAAGAATGGAAGCCGAACTGGCGGGATGAATTAATGCCAGCAGAGGTGTAAATGTCTTCTGCATGAATGCGCCTCACGCATTCATGCTCTTTTATTTCTGGAAGCTCAGGAAAAGAAACCAGAAACAAGGACAGCAACAAGCACGCCCCGCATGTATTCATGCGGGGCGTGCTTGTTTTATTCGTTGTTCATATCAAGAAATCTCGATGCCCACTCAAACAATACCAGCTGGCTGTTAACGGCGGGCTCTCCGGGCGCAGGCTCAACGTAATGATAATAACCGCTGCTGTCCTGCTCCCTTGCCTTCACATTATCCTGCAGGATCAGCTCCAAAATGGCATTGAGCCGCTTTTTTAAAATAGGTTCGTAGACAGGAAACATGATTTCGATTCGTTTTTCCATGTTTCTTGTCATCCAGTCAGCCGAGGACAAATAATAGTCGTCACGGGCGCTGTTGGCAAAATAAAAAATACGGGTATGCTCAAGGAAACGCCCGACGATGCTGCGGACGGTGATGCTTTCGCTCACTCCGGGGATGCCTGGCTTCAGGCAGCAGATACCACGAACAATAAGTTCAATGCGGACACCGGCCCGGGAAGCTTCATACAGTTTAATAATGAGTTCTTTATCTGTTAACGAATTCATTTTGGCGATAATATGCCCGCTTCCGTCCTGGCGATGGCAGTCAATCTCCCGTTGGATCAAATGAATCAGCTCCTCGCGTATTCCTTCCGGAGAAGTGCTGATTTCATTCCAGTACGGCTGCTGGGAAAAGCCGCTTAAATGATTAAAAAAGTTAGTGGCGTCCTCACCGAAGGAGGGACGGGTCGTAATCATGCCCATATCGGTGTACACTTTAGCGGTGGAATCGTTGTAGTTGCCGGTGCCAAGATGCACATACCTCTTGATGCCATCTGCTGTCTTCTTGACGATCAGCACAATTTTACTGTGGGTTTTTAGTGATGTAATCCCGTAAATGACGTGAACGCCGGATTTCTCAAGGGTTTTCGCCCACTGGATATTATTTTCTTCATCAAAGCGTGCCTTCAGCTCGACGAGGACCGTCACCTGTTTCCCCTGTTCCGCCGCTCTTGCCAGTGCGGCAATAATGGGGGAGTCCCCGCTGACCCGGTAGAGAGTCTGCTTAATCGCTAAAACGTCCGGATCGTCGGCCGCTGTGGAAATAAAGTCGATAACGGGCTGGAACGATTCATAAGGATGGTGAAGTAAAATGTCCCGGTCATCGGAAGCATTAAACACATCGGACTCAGTAATCAAATCCTCCGGCGGCTGGGGAATAAGCGTCTCATACACAAGATGCTCCCATTCCGGGGCAAGCTCCTCACAGAGCGGAAATAAGAAAGTTAAATCGATCGGCCCCTTCAGTGTATAAACGTCGTCTGGGTGAATCTCGAGAGCTTCGAGCAGAAACTCAAGAATATAGTCATCCATCATGCCATGCTGGCATTCCAAACGAACAGCGGCGCCCCATTTGCGTTTTTTTAATTCCTTTTCAATCTCCCGGAGGAGATCGCGGGCACCCTCCTCATGAATGGTTAAATCCGCGTTGCGGGTGATCCGGAACGGAGAAGCACTTAAGACAGTAAACCCCTTGAAGAGCATATGGATAAATTCTGCCAGTACCTGTTCAAGCAAAATATACTCCCGGCTGCCGTCGGATGACGGAAGCACAAGGAAGCGGGGGAGCACCCCGGGTACCTGGACAATGGCAATGCTTTCTTTTTCATCACCGGCTTCTTTCTGGAGCCGGACGGCCAGGTTCAGGGACTTGTTTAAAAGCATGGGAAACGGGCGGTAGGCATCCACAGCCATCGGTGTGAGAACCGGCATAATACTCGCCATGAAATACTCCTGGATATATTGATACTGGCCGCTGTCTAATTCAAGCGTCGAAAGAAAGCGGATGTTTTCCGAGGCTAACAGCGGAACAGCCGTTTCCGTAAAAAAATGATCCTGCAGCCGCACGAGCTCTGAATTTTTTTCGGTGATGGCCGAGAGCTGCTGCTTCGGCGTGAGCCCAGCTTTGTTTTCAGGTTTATTGAACCCTGCTTTTACCTGATCTTTTAACCCTGCGACCCGGACCATGAAAAATTCATCCAGGTTGGAGCTGAAAATGCCTAAAAAACGCAGGCGTTCAAGGAGCGGATTGGTCTCGTCGAGGGCTTCTTCGAGCACCCGCTCATTAAACGCAAGCCAGCTGATCTCACGGTTGTTATAATATGCCGGATTTTCAAGGTCAATATGTGTCTGAGTCATTTCGGTCATTGTAGAATCCGCCTTTCTTTACACCCTGGTCACTCCTGGGCCAATTGTATCAACGAAATGTTAAGCGCATGTAAAGATTCACGAAAAAAGCATTGTTCAGCTGGAAAAAGCAGAAACCGGCGACTGTTCGTGGAAGTGAAGCACAATCTCGCGGTTGATCATTTTTTCCAGGTGTTTTTTATACTTATCTGCTTTGGCTTCTTCAAAAGTGGAATGCATCCCCTCGCGGCAGTATATATGGAAATGAAGCTCTTTGCCTTCTTTTTCAATGCCAAGCCCCGAAACGATATTGCGGCGCGTACGGTTAAGCGAATAAGAGAATTTTAAAATGCTGCCAAGAAATTCCAGCCGTTTCAGGCTGTTTTTCTGCATATACGGCCGGAACGGTTTCGAAAACTGTTTAAACATCGATTTAGATTTGAAGGAAGACACAAGTGACATGGCGATCCGCTCTTCATGCGTAATGCCATCGATGGAACGGTTGGTTAAAATATAGAAGGTGTGCTGGCTGCTTGCCTCCGAGCTGATGTACTCCCCGATATAAAGAACCTGGGCCGCGCGGTTCAGCAGGCGGTGGTTGTCTTCATGCAGATAGGATTTTGGAATATACGGCTCCAGGCTGTTGTACATGGAAGAAGCAATGTTTCCGACTTCATCCACATAGTCCGGGTTAATCTCGAATTCCCGGTTCAGCTGGTAAAAGCTTTCCTCGATCACGTCCGGAAAATGGGGATATATTTTATCCCGGAGCAGCTCTTCAAACAACAGTCCGTCGCGGAGGCCCTTGTTGCTGATTAAATAGTAGGAGGCATCGATATGCTTATAAAGCTGGGAAATAATCCGCACCGCCGGAATAATGACGTCCGCCCGGTCTTTGGAAAGCCCTTCGATGTTTTCGCGTTCTGATAAGCTTGATTTTTCAAGAAGCTCCATTGTTTCAGCGATATCGTCACCGCTCATGGAATACTGATGCAGGCCGGCCAGCGGATAATTGATGGAAGCCTGGTGCACCAGCACCATGTTCCGGGAACTTCCGCCGATACCGACGACCGGAAGATTTTCCCCTTCTTCTCGCAGCCAGGACACTTTTTGAAATTGTTTTTCGATCCATTTATTCATCTGCTTCAGGTTGCTCGAAGTGATTTTGTCATCGTTTGGAAGAAACTTCTGCTTTAATGTCAGAGCGCCGAAGGGGAAGCTGTGGGTGCGCACGAGTTCCCTGTTTTTAAACATGGTTACCTCTGTACTGCCGCCCCCGATATCAATGGTAATTCCCTCCGAAAGGCTGGTGGAATTCACTACGGCAAGATACCCATAGGAGGCTTCTTCTTCCCCGGAAAGAACGCGGATGGGAAAATCGATGCGTTCTTCAATATACTGCAAAACCTCTTCGCGGTTGGAGGCACCCCGCACAGCTGCGGTGGCTACAGCATGAATAGTCTGAACGTCGTGAAAACGGAGAACTTCTTCAAACTGCTGCAGGGTATGCAGCAAAATATCTCTCCCCTCTTCGGTGAGTGCGTTCTGGTCGTCGATATGGTTGCTCAGGCGGGCGACGATTTTTAAGTTATGAAGCTCGCGGTACCCGCGCTTTTCGTCCACTTCATTAATTACCAGGCGGATCGAGTTGGAACCTATATCAATAACGGCGACTTTTTCTTTCGCTTGAAACATTCTCATCATTCCTTAGAAATGGATTTGATTTCGTTTAACTGCTTTACTACTAACTATCATACAAAGAATAACCATGAATTGTATACACGATTAAGCAAAGAAGATTTACAGAAGCAAAAAGGTTTTGTATACTTTTCCTATCAATAAATCGTAACGATTCTTAATTGTTTTTGGAAAGAAGGAGGCTTCCCGGTGGAAGATTCAACAAATACGCTGCTTGAAGTGAATCATCTTTCGTTTCGCTACGAGTCAGAGCTCGTGCTGGACGATATCAATATGAATATAAATCGCGGAGATTTCGTAGGTCTGGTCGGGCCGAACGGCTCGGGAAAATCTACGCTCGTCCGGATTCTTTTAGGGCTGCACAAGCATTACAGAGGAGAAGTACGATGGTTTGGAACGCCCGTACGCCAATTTCATCAATGGCCGAAGATCGGCTATGTTTCTCAAAAAGCGAATCGTTTTAATGCCGGCTTCCCGGTGACCGTGTATGAAGTCGTAGCTATGGGACTTTACGGTAAAAAGGGGCTGCTTCGTTTTTTGAATCGTAAAGACAAGCAGCGTATTCACGAAGCGCTCGAGCAGGTGGATATGCTCGGCTATAAAAAGAAGAATATGGGCCGGCTTTCCGGGGGGCAGCAGCAGCGGGTGTTTATTGCACGTGCCCTTGTGAGCGACCCGGAGGTGCTGATTTTGGACGAACCGACCGTCGGGGTGGATGCTGCATCCGCTCAGGCATTTTATGAACGGCTGAGCCACTGGAACAGAGAGAAGGGTATTACTCTTATCCTTGTTACCCATGATGTAGGAGCGATGACCAAATACGTGACAAAAGTAGCCTGCCTGAACCAGCAGCTTCATTTTCACGGAACGACACGGGAATTTGAAGAAAGTGATCTTGCCGGCGCTTACGGACACGATGTGCATATTATCCACCATGAGCATGATCACCATGCAGGAGGAGCCTGATGATTTTTCTGGAATTTGATTTTTTAAGATATGCGCTCATCATCGGTCTCATGATCGGCGTGGTTGCTCCGGCTGCAGGTGTGTTCGTGGTAGTCAGAAAAACGCCGATGATCGCCGATGCGATGTCGCATACAGCGCTGACCGGCATCGCCTTTCATCTTTGGCTCGCTTCATTCTGGGTATGGCTCAGCGAATGGAACCCGCTTTATACCGGTATTTTATTTACGTTCATCGTATCGTTTGTGATTGAGTATCTGCGTCGGCGTTTTCAAACGTTTCAGGAGCTTTCCATACCGGTAGTGATGGCTTCAGCCATTGGGCTCGGAGTCGTTTTTATTTCTCTGGCGGATGGCTTTAATAATGATTTGTTTAACTATTTATTTGGAAGCATTCTTACAGTGAATGCTTCAGACGCAGTGGTGATTGGTGCTATTTCTGCCGTGTCGCTCCTGTTGTTTCTGCTGTTTTATAAAGAATTATTATTCCTGGCTTTCGATGAAGAGCAGGCTGCCGTAAACGGGATCCCGGTGCAGAGAGTGAATTTATTATTTGCCGGTATCGCAGCGGTCATAGTTGCTTCTTCCATATCTATTTTGGGAGTGCTGCTCGTCTCCGCTTTAATTACCCTGCCGGCAGCAGCGGCGCTCCGGGTTGCTTCCACCTTCAAGAGCATGTTTTTATACGCGGTGCTTTTCGGGGAAACAGCCGTTCTGGCCGGCTTTTTTGCTTCATATTATTATGATCTGAGCTCAGGCGGCACAATCGCAGTCATTTCATTTCTTATATGGACATTCGTTGTACTGGCTGAAAAAGCCACTGGGCGAATACGTCAGCGTCCGTGGGAAGAGACGAAATGGACGGACAAAGCAAATCAATAGCACAGAAAAGCAATCCTTGTGTAAAATAAAGAATAGAGAGTGACGGCTATGTTTGATATTAATTTTGTGGAACGAAGCATTATAGCAGCGGTGCTGATCGGCCTGACAGCCCCTTTGATCGGCTCGTTTTTAGTCGTGCGCCGGTCCTCGCTGATAGCAGATTCCCTCGCTCACGTTACTCTTGCTGGAGTGACGGCAGGAGTGCTCGCCGGTAATCTGCAGGCTTTTTGGGATATCAATCCGTTATACAGCGGCTTTTTATTTGCATTTGCCGGCTCGTTGATCATTGAACGGGTACGTCACACATACGGGGGCTTTCAGGAGCTTGCCGCCCCGATCTTAATGGCGGCAGCGGTAGGACTGAGCGCCGTATTTATGTCTATATCCGCTGACGGGGTGACGGAGTGGTACGGCTATCTGTTTGGAAGTGTAGTCTCCGTACAGATGGAAGATCTTTGGTTTATCGGAGTAATGACAATTGCTGCCCTCGGGCTGCTTGCAGCGTTTGGCAGAGAATTGATGTTTCTTTCCTTCGATGAAGAAATGGCGGCTGCTGCCGGAATACCAGTTAAGATGTTCAATGTACTGCTTGCTGTACTGCTTGCGATTGTTATTTCTGCATCGATGCAGGTGGTCGGCGTGCTGCTTGCCGGAGCGCTGATTACGCTGCCGGCAGCGGCCGCAATGCAGTGGGCCTCCGGCTTTAAACGAATGCTTCTGATTGCTGTTATTATCGGAGAAGCCTCTGTGGCGGCCGGTGTGACTGGATCCATATTTCTTGGCATTGCGTCGGGAGGCGGCACTGTAGTGACCGCTGCTTTTATACTTTTTGCCACTTTAGTTCTCAGAGCATGGATCAACTGGAAAAGAAACAGGAGGCTTAAATATGAACGTCACCAAAGCGCTTAATATTATGAAGGATCAGGGATTTAAATATACAGCCAAGCGTGAAGAACTGCTCCAGCTTTTTTCAGATGAAAAACGCTATTTGACAGCGAAGGAAGTACTGCATTCCCTGCAGAAAAATTATCCGGGAATGAGTGTGGATACTGTCTATCGCAACCTCTCCATATTCGAGGAAATGGATATTCTCGAGATGACAGAGCTTGAAGGAGAAATGCATTTTCGTTTTTCCTGTTCAACAACGGCCCATCATCACCACCTTATCTGTCTCGAGTGCGGAAAAACGAGAGAAATTGAGACGTGCCCGATGGACTGGCTGAATGAAAACGTTGACGGCGGCTTTGAAGTGACCGGGCATAAGTTTGAAATTTACGGACTTTGTGCCGAATGCAAAAAAGCGAAACAAAAGGAAGCAGCACCGGCATAACCATAGGTGCTGCAGCAATAACAGGTGAAACAAAAAAGCTCCGCCCTTAATGGGTGGAGCTTTTTGCGTCGAGAGCTTAATTTGTCAGTTCTTTTTCTTTAGCTTCCCGTTCTTTTTCTGCTTCTTTGGCATAGTGCTCTTCAGCAATTTTATCAACTTCGATCTTTAGCTCTTCCACCATGGTTTCTTCCGGAACCTTCCGGATGATTTCTCCGTGGCGGAATAGAAGACCTTCGCCTTTTGCACCGGCAATACCGATATCGGCTTCTCGTGCTTCGCCGGGGCCGTTAACAGCGCAGCCGAGCACGGCTACTTTAATCGGAGCTTTAATGGTGGAAATATATTCTTCCACGTCATTGGCGATGCTGATCAAATCGATTTCAATACGTCCGCAGGTAGGACATGAGATAAGTGTAGCTGCGTTGGATGCGAGGCCGAATGTTTTCAGCAGTTCGCGTCCCACTTTTACTTCCTCTACCGGATCGGCACTGAGAGAAATACGCAGTGTGCTTCCGATTCCTTTACTTAGAATAGCTCCGAGTCCGGCAGAACTTTTGACTGTGCCTGCGAATTGAGTGCCTGATTCAGTAATCCCCAGGTGAAGTGGGTAGCTGAATGCCTGAGCCGCTTTTTCATAAGCTTCAATAGCCAGGTGGACGTCTGAAGCTTTCATCGAAACGATGATATCGTAAAAGCCGAGCTCTTCAAGGATAGAAATATGGTAGAGAGCACTCTCGACCATTCCGTCTGCAGTTGGGTATCCGTATTTATCAAGGATCCGTTTTTCGAGGGAGCCGGCGTTTACACCAATACGGATTGGAATGCCTTTGGCTTTGGCGGCCTCAACAACCTCTTCCACTTTTTCCCGTTTCCCGATATTGCCCGGATTGATCCGGATTTTATCAGCGCCGCCTTCAATAGCTTTCAAGGCCATATTATAGTCGAAGTGGATATCGACAACGAGCGGAATATTGATGCGCTGTTTAATTTTCGGAATTGCTTCAGCATCCTTCATTTGTGGGCATGCGACGCGGACAATCTGGCATCCGGCCTCTTCAAGGCGGTGAATTTCTGCGACGGTCGCTTCCACATCGTGAGTTTTTGTTGTGGTCATGCTTTGTACTACTACTTCATTACTGCCACCGATCGTCACATTACCTACTTTGACTGCTCGGGTTTCGCTGCGGTGGGTTATTTGGCTCATGTATCCATTCGCCCCTTTATATTGGTGAATTTATTTCGTGCCTCGTCTAGTGCAACAACAATAGTTAATAGTGGTCTATAACACATCGTAATTGTATCAGTGGGTGTGTACTCTTGGCAAGCAGTTGCTTCCAGAGAGCGGAAATCGGAAGTGTAAAAGACGGTATTTTGTAAAATGATGAGAAACTAACGAAAGAATGCGGGTGATGTAACTTTTTCCCCGGGCTTACGACTATAGATGCGACGAATATAAAAATATTGGTCATCAAAGTACGGGATTGGAAATGAAAGGGCATAAGAAGGAGAGTTGAACATAATGAAGTGGTGGCAGCAGACATTAGCAGCCGGGGTAGTTACGTTAGGGGTTCTTGGGGTAAGTCAGCAGGCGTCAGCGGACGCTGCAGCTGGGGATGTAACAGTGACACTCGGCCAGGATCTGTCTTCAGATCAAAGAAGTTCTCTGCTTGAAGAGATGGATGTGACTGAAGGGGAAGTACCGGTTGTAGAGGTCACAAATGAAGAAGAGTACCAGTATCTTGGAGATTATTTAAGCAGCTCTGAAATTGGCTCGCGCGCGTTATCTTCTGCAAGGATTACTGCAGCTGAAGACGGAGAAGGCATCGATATTGAAACGAACAAAATAGATACAGTTACAGAAGGAATGTATGCAAACGCGCTGGCAACAGCGGGTGTGGAGGATGCAGAGGTTTACGTGACAGCTCCGTTTGAGGTATCCGGAACGGCAGCACTGACCGGGATCTTAAAAGCCTACGAACAGCAGAACAATGTTAATATATCCGAGGATCAAAAACAGGTGGCAAACGAAGAGATTGCCAAAACTTCTGAGCTTGGCGAAGATATCGGCAAAGAAGAAGCAACAACACTGATTACACAGATTAAGCAGGAAATAAACAATACGGAGATTAATAATACGGAAGATATCCGGGTCATTGTGCAAAATGTGTCAGGCGATATGAATATTGAACTGAGCGAAGAGCAGACAGATGAGCTCGTTTCCTTATTTGACCGGATGCAGAATTTAAATATCGACTGGTCGCAGATGGAGAGTCAGCTTGATAAAGCTTCGGAAAACATCGACAGCTTTGTAAACAGTGAAGATACGCAGAATTTCCTTTCGCGCATCGTTGCTTTCCTCGAACAAATGCTTGATTCCGTGCAGGGGTGGTTTAACAGCGACTCTGAAGAATCAGCATAATATTAGTAAAAAGAGAAGAGGCCGCGGGGCCTCTTTTTTATGCGAAGAAGACGCTTACAGCTGACAACTGGCAGGAAGAAGAGTTACAATAATTGTGAAACGATTACGGGTGTTTACGCGTATATATGATTACCAAGCTTTTACGAGTCGTATTAGTCAGTGATTACAGAAGTTTATGGAAGGGAGTATATACAATGGAATGGTTAGCGAACCCGAGTGTCGGCTTTATTGTCGTTTTTCTTGGAACGATGTTTTTAATCTCAGAGTTTCTAGTTAAGTCCAAAAGCTTATTTTTTATTCTGGGAACAGCCTTTATGGTCTTATTCTTTTCCTATCATCTTGAAGGGGCAGCCGGTATCTGGGTGCTTGTATTATATGCAGCCGGTCTTGGGCTGATCCTGCTTGACGGGAAGCTTATTGGAGACGGAACTGTCTCTATTGTAGGTCTTTTGCTAATGGGAGTATCGATCGCTGTGCCGACTCCTACTATCATATACGGAGTACTCGTTATTTTCGGCTTTTTGGCCGGAGCCATTTCAGCGATGTTTTTCCTGAAGGTTTTTCCCCGCCGGGATCTATGGTCGAAGCTGATGCTTAAGGACAGTTTGACAAGCGAACAGGGCTATAACTCTATAAATCAGACGTATGAAGGACTGGTCGGCAAAACGGGGACCACCGTTACTCCTTTCCGCCCGACAGGTACGATTGATATTGAGGGAGAGCGTTACAGTGCTACCAGCGGCGATCAGTGGCTGAATGCTGAAGAAGAAATAGAGGTAACATCTGTGGATGGGACGCGCATCCGTGTCAAGCGTCTTGAGACAGCTGTAAAAGAACAGTAATTACCATATTAATGGTTAATAATGAAAAAAGAGGAAGCTGCGGCTTGCTCTTTTTTTACGGAAAAAAACAAAAGCTAAATAACTTTGGGAAAAAGTAATATTTCCTTTACAAACCATTCAATTTACTTTAAAAATAGATTGGGTGTGGCAAAAAAGGACAGAATACATAAAGTGATTAAGGGGATGAGGGAGTTTGGATATTCAAACGCTGATATTTACGTTTCTCGGCGGCCTGGGGATTTTCCTGTTCGGGATCAAATACATGGGCGACGGCCTGCAGAAGATCGCGGGCGACAAGCTGCGGGACCTGCTCGATAAATTTACGACCAACCCGTTCATGGGCGTGCTGGTCGGGATCATCGTCACCATCCTGATCCAGACGAGCACCGGCACCACCGTGCTCGTCGTCGGCCTGGTCAGCGCCGGGTTCATGACGCTGCGCCAGGCGATCGGGGTGATCATGGGGGCCAACATCGGCACGACGGCCACCGCCTTTATCATCGGGATCAAAATCGAGGAGTTCGCCCTGCCGATCCTGTTTGCGGGGACGATCCTGATCTTCTTCTTTAAAAACAAAAAAGTCAGCAACATCGGCCAGTCGGTGTTCGGGTTCGGGGCCATCTTTTTCGGGCTGACGCTGATGGGCGACGGGGTCGCCCCGCTCGAAGACCTGCCGGCCTTCCGGGAGCTGACGATCAGCATGAGCGAGAACCCGCTGCTCGGCCTGGCGATCGGGATCATTTTCACGATCGGGCTGCAGAGCTCGTCGGCGACGATCGGGCTGCTGCAGGAGCTCTACAACCAGGGGGCGATGCCGCTTGACGCGGCGCTGCCGGTGCTGTTCGGCGACAACATCGGGACGACCATCACCGCGGTGCTCGCCGCGATCGGGGCGTCGGTGGCGGCCAAGCGGGCGGCGCTCACCCACGTGATCTTCAACCTGATCGGGGCCACCATCATCCTGATCCTGCTTGTGCCGTACACGCTGTTTATCGGCAACCTGCAGGAATGGCTGAACCTGAACCCGCCGATGACGATCGCGTTTGCGCACGGCATTTTCAACGTCTCCAACACTTTGATCCAGCTGCCGTTTGTCGGAGCGCTGGCGTACCTGGTCACCAAGCTGGTGCCGGGCAAAGGGGACGAAATCGAATACAAAGCCAAGCACCTCGATCCGGCCTTTATCCAGCAGTCCCCGGCCATCGCGCTCGACCAGGCGAAGCTGGAGACGCTCAGGATGGCGGAATATGCAGGTAAAGGCCTCCAGAAGAGCGAAAGTTACCTGGAGACCAAAAATAAAAAGGACGCGGAAAACATCGTCCGGTACGAAGAAGCGATCAACAACCTGGACAAAAATATTACGGATTATTTGATCGGTATTTCCGCCCGCTCTTTGTCTAAAGAAAATTCGCGGAAACACTCAGTTGTGATGGATACTGTCCGCGACATTGAACGTGTCGGCGATCACATGGAAAATGTGATGGAGCTCGTAGACTATCAGCTCACCAATAAAGTGACGCTTTCAGAAGAAGCGTACAAAGACTTAAATGAAATGTTCACGCTGACGATCAGCACGTTTAACCGTGCTGTCGAAGCACTTGAAAAAGATGATTATGAGATTGCCCAGCAGGTTGCCAGACAGGAAGAAGATATCGATAAGATGGAGCGGAAGCTGCGTAAAAAACACATCCTGCGCCTGAATGAAGGCAGATGCTCTGGTTCTGCCGGTATCGTGTTTGTCGACATGATCAGTAATTTAGAGCGTATCGGCGACCATTCTGTGAATATTGCCGAAACGGTACTGGATGACCGGGAGGTTTCATAAGAAAAAGAAGGAGGCGATCCTCCTTCTTTTTTATTGATTATATAGAGAGAAAAGCGGCTATAGAATAATCATACATCTGCAAAGGGAGGTACGTATGGAACTGATATGGTATTTACTGGGGATTGCCTGCTACACACTGGCGCTTGTCGCGGTTGTTTATCCGATTCTGCCGGGTGGTATTTTTCACGCAGCTGCTGCCCTTATGTTTGCACTGGGCTACGGGTTTGCAGATATCGGTGTAGTCTACTGGGTGATTCAGGCAGTTATTGCGGTGCTGCTGTTTGTAATTGATTACGCGGCTAATTATTATGGTATCCAGCGGAGTGGAGGTACGAAATACGGCATCTGGGGGAGCCTGATCGGTCTGGTTGTCGGCCCGTTTATCATTCCGGTCGCCGGCATTCTGATTGGCGCACTTGCCGGAGCTGTTATTGGAGAGTTAATCGGAGGCCAGAAATCGTGGAAGCAGCTTGGTAAAATTGGCGTAGGATCTGTCGGCGGGTTTGTCGCAAGCGTTGTTATAAAGGGCGGTATATTGCTAGTGAATGCCATTTATATTATAATAATTCTTGTTTAAAGAAATACAAAAATCTGTTTGACGCGTTTTTAAGGAAATGATATAGTAATTACTGTCGTAAAAACGGCAGTAACACATTCCGCAGTAGCTCAGTGGTAGAGCAATCGGCTGTTAACCGATTGGTCGCAGGTTCGAATCCTGCCTGCGGAGCCATGGCGGCGTAGCTCAGCTGGCTAGAGCGTACGGTTCATACCCGTGAGGTCGGGGGTTCGATCCCCTCCGCCGCTACCAATATATTTACATACTCATACGGCGGTTGTGGCGAAGTGGTTAACGCACCGGATTGTGGTTCCGGCATTCGTGGGTTCAATTCCCATCAACCGCCCCATTTTTTTGTCTGCAATGCTTTTAAGGACCCTTAGCTCAGTTGGTTAGAGCAGACGGCTCATAACCGTCCGGTCGTAGGTTCGAGTCCTACAGGGTCCACCACTTTAAGAAGCAGTGGGTAAATATGCATCTGGAGGAATACCCAAGTACGGCTGAAGGGGACGGTCTCGAAAACCGTTAGGAGCTTTACGGCTCGCGAGGGTTCGAATCCCTCTTCCTCCGCCATTATTATGTTAAATACTCATTTTTATATAACTGGACAGCTAACTTTTCCGCAAAGGCCGGAGAAGTTTTTTTATTTTGAAGACAGCTCTGGGCGGGACGTGGCAAATCGGGAATATAGACGCTTTTGAGGGGCTGGTTTTTCCATGTGCAGCGAAAGCTGGTTAGATTTTTATGTTTAAAGAAGAAGTATAAGGGAATAATCAACCTTGGCAGGCTTTCTAGTTGATTACAGCAGAAAGCCGATTTGAAAAATAAGAATTGTTTTGGTAAAGTGAAAGTAGACTAAGTGTAATTTTGTATACTAAATTAACGCAAAGTCACTTTAAACAAATCACCAGAACTTTCAAGGAGGGCATTTTGTATGAGTACACATCAACTACCAGATCTACCTTATGCACCAAACGCATTGGAGCCTCATATTGATGAGCAGACAATGAATATTCACCATGATAAACACCACAACACGTATGTGACAAAATTAAATTCAGCCTTGGAAAATCACAGCGATCTTCAAAACAAGAGCGTTGATGAACTGATCAGCGATTTGAACGCTGTACCTGAAGATATCCGTACCGCAGTAAGAAATAACGGCGGCGGCCACTCCAACCACTCCATCTTCTGGAAGCTTCTCAGCCCTAATGGCGGCGGCGAACCAAAAGGCGAAGTGGCAGATGCCATTAAGAGCAAATGGGGAAGCTTTGACAAGTTCAAAGAAGAATTCGGCGCAACAGCAGTTGGACGTTTTGGTTCCGGCTGGGCTTGGCTCGTATTAAACAACGGCGAGCTTGAGCTTATGGATACGCTCAACCAGGATTCACCGATCATGGAAGGTAAAACTCCACTTCTCGGCCTTGATGTCTGGGAGCACGCGTATTACCTGAAGTATCAAAACCGTCGTCCGGATTATGTAGCAGCATTCTGGAATGTTGTAAACTGGGACGAAGTTGAAAAGAACTATCAGGCAGCTAAATAATATATTTAAAGAGTCCGTTCCCGCTTTCCGGGAACGGATTTTTTCTGTTTAGGAAGAGAGCAGAAGTTCGGCAGCGGCTTTTTTCTATGCTATACTTAACTGGAAACAAGCAAACTTACATATATTAAGAGAGGGATTGCGTGTGGCTTCCAGAAAAAATAAAAAACCTTCCATTCCTTTTCGGCTGAACGTACTTTTTTTCGCTGTTTTTATATTGTTTTCAATATTGATCCTGCGGCTTGGATACGTACAGATCGTTGAAGGTGATACGTATGAAGAGGACGTGAATGAAACGGCCTCCACATCGGCGAGCCGGGTCGATGCTCCGCGCGGAATTATGTACGACCGCAATGGAACCGAGCTGGTGGATAATAATCTTATTCTGACTTTAACGTATACGAACCAGAGAAGCTATGAGGATGAAGAACGCCTCCAGACGGCTGAAGAACTGGCTGAACTGATTGAATTTGATGAAGAGGAAACAGACCGTGAGAGCATGCCGGAAAGAAATTTGCAGGACTACTGGCTGTTAACGCGTGAAAGTGAAGCGGAGGAGCTTGTCTCAGACAAAGAAGAAGAGCGCCTTATGGAAAACGATAAAGATCCATATGAAGTACAGCTCGACCGGATTACTGATGAACAATTGAATGATATCAGTGACGAAGAGCTGGAAGTTGTAGCCATCTGGAGTGAAATGATTTCGGGTTACTATGACTCGCCGCAGCGTGTTAAACGGGATTTGACAGAAGAAGAGGCCACGGCCATCAGCGCCCGTCTCGATGAACTTGATGGCGTGGATGTAACGAGAGACTTCCGGCGTGACTATCAGTATACGCAGGCCTTCCAGAGCCTTTACGGGAAGGTGGGGTCTATCCCTGAAGAAACCGTATCCGAGTTTCTTGCTAAAGGATATCAGCGCTCCGACGAGGTTGGCCAGAGCTTTCTCGAGGAATACTATGAAGACACGCTGAGAGGCAAAAAGGGAACTGTCAGCGGTGAGGATGATGACGCCGAGGAGACGAATAACGGAAGCCGTGGCAATGACCTCGTGTTGTCGATTGACATGGATCTGCAGCAGGAAGTACAGACGATACTTGATAATCAGATGGGGCAGTCGGAAGGGTCGTTTCCAAACGATCAGCAGGCCTATGTGACTGCAATCGATCCGAATACAGGGGAAATACTTGCTATGAACGGTTATGATGATCAACTCGGGAACGTAACGAATACGTACGAGATGGGGTCGACAATCAAACCGGCAACAGGCATGATCGGCCTCCAAGAGGAAGTTATCACGGAAGATACAAAAATTAATGACAGGCCGATTGACCTTCCAGGCCCAGGAGGAGAAGTCGAATCTTCTCACGAAATCGGCACAATAGATATTGTCGGTGCTATCCAGGAATCATCCAACATATTTATGTCCGAAATTGCGATGCGGCTGATGGACTATGAGTATGGAAGCGGCGATGGTTTCAACGATCAAAAGGTGGACGAGGCATATGCGACAATGAGAGACTATTATCATCAGTTCGGGCTTGGGGTGGAAACCAGCATCGATCTGCCATCAGAAGCTACTGGTTTAAATGCTGGGAGGCAGGTGCCAGGCAGCTTGTTGTTCTTCTCCTTCGGCCAGCTTGACACGTACACACCGCTGCAGCTGGCGCAGTATTCCGCGACTATTGCTTCCGACGGTAAACGGATGGAGCCTCACCTCGTGAAAGAAATTCGTGAACCAAACCGTAATACGGATGAAATGGGTGCAGTGCTTCACCAGTTTGAACCAGAAATGCTGAACCGGGTTAATATTGACAAAGAATACTTTGATATTGCCCAGGAAGGTATGTACGATGTGGTAAACACGGATTTGGGAACCGCGGACAGCTATTTCACGGACGTAAATATGGAAATTGCCGGGAAAACAGGGACGGCCCAGCGCAGTGTCCGCAGAGAAAGCGACAATGAAGTGGTAGAGGTAAACAACCAGACCTTTATCGCCTACGGGCCGTATGAAGACCCGGAGATAGCGATTGCGGTAGTCGTTCCTAACGCTTATTCGAGTGATGAGGGTGGACGCTCGGGTATCGCCAACAGCATTGCCGCTGATACGATGCAGGCATATGTGAATCTTAAGGAAGAACGTCCGGGAGCCGGAAACAGCGAAGACGAAGCTGAAGGTGAAAATGAAGAAGAGGGCGAAACCACGGACGACAATGAAGAAAACGCAGGAGACGAAGAAAACTCCGGCGGCGACGGGGAAGAACAGTAATCCTGCTGGAATAAAAGACTGCAGCAAGTTGTTTTGTTCTTAACACTTTTTACTGATTTGCCGCTTTTACAAAAAATATTCTTAACTTTCCTGAGAAAAACTAACATCACAGACTTGAAGCACAAATAGGAATCTGATAGTATTACTAAGTATGAAAAATGTACGAAAGTAGGGAGGGAATCACATGCGTGTACAAGTAACGCTTGCCTGCACAGAGACTGGTGACCGTAATTACATCACCAGCAAAAATAAACGCACAAACCCTGAGCGTATTGAGTTGAACAAATATTCTCCTCGTTTAGGAAAGCACACTCTTCATCGCGAAACGAAATAAGCAGCAGGAGATTACATCTCCCAGCTGCTTTTTCTTTTGTCTTTAAAGCATGGTCCAATGAAAAGACATGGGAGGGCAAATAATTGAATAAACATATGCTCCGGCAGCAGGTAAACAGCGCCTATCAAAATCTTTCCGGAAGTGATCGCTTGGCGGCAGAAAAAAAGATTTATGAGTACTTATTCCAATGGAGCGGATGGAAACAGGCGGAGACGATTGCTGTAACTGTTTCGCTCAAAAATGAAATAAATACCGGGCCGATTATTGAAACGGGATGGCAGCAGGGAAAGCGGATGTGTGTACCTAAAATTGAACCTGAGCAACGCGGAATGGATTTTTATGAAATACAGGAATTCGGTGAGCTCGAGCGCTCGATCGGACAGATATATGAGCCTAAAAAAAGTGTCTGTCCCCTGGTGCCTCCGGAGCAGCTGGATCTTGTTCTTGTGCCTGGTCTTGTATTTAACAGGCAGGGCTACCGCGTTGGGTTCGGGGGCGGATACTATGACCGCTTTTTAAACCGGGCGGATTTTGCTACGGCCTCCCTGATTCATCCTTTTCAGCTTCAGGAGCGTATTCCGGTGGAAGCGCACGACGTGCCGGTCCAAACCCTTATCAGCAGCGAAGGCCTCATTCATGTGGGGTGAAACGGCACTCGGTTTAGTATTCGTGCTGTTTTTAATGATGATTTGGCAAAAAGGATCATTAACGTTTACCGCAACGGTATCAGCCGGAGTGCTCGGCACGCTTATATACACATGGACAGGGTGGCTGGGGGCAGCAGCGCTGCTTACTTTTTTTGTAAGTTCGACAGCTCTGTCACGTTTGAATAAACAGGAAAAGGAACAGCGGGACAATGGGCAGGTATGGGCGAATGGAGGACCGATGCTTATATTTGCTGCTTTGTCCAGCGCCGCTTCGTGGGAAGGGTTTTTAGCTGCTGCTGCAGGTGCAGCGGCGGCAGCAAATGCGGATACGTGGGCGTCAGAGCTTGGCCGCCGGTTTGGAGGCCGGCCGTTTCACGTGCGCAGCCGAAAACGAATAGAAAACGGTTTTTCCGGAGCGGTTTCCGGAGCAGGAACGCTGGGAGCTTTTGGCGGTGCTTTGCTTGTGGGAGGGGTAGTTTATTTTATTTCTTCAGAGCCGAATGTCTTTATGCTTATTGCTGTAAGTGCTGCTGGCGTATGTGGCTGCTTTATTGATACATTTCTCGGAGCCTATACAGAACGGATGAATCGCTGCAGCGTATGTGGGTCCTATACGGAAGCTGCAGTCCATCATGGAAGGAAAACCATTCACGCCTCGGGCATTTCATGGATGACAAACAACGCTGTGAATGCGTTAAGCTCCTTTGGAGGCGGTGTGGTGGTTGTGGTGCTGTACATTGTTTCTTTCTTTTCCTTTTGATTTCGCCTTTAGCGGGAGGTTGCTATAATAGAAGGAAGAAAGGTGGCACAAGTACATGCGCTGGACAACGATTTGTTTCGATCTGGACAATACCCTCTACGATCACGAAAAAGCTTTTCAAAAAACAATCAAAGCTGTGTTTGTTTCCATCAGACAGCAGATGAATAAAGAAGCTCCGTTCGTTCATGAAGATAAGTGGTTCGAGGTGTTTAAATATCACTGTGATTTGTTTTGGCGGGAATACGAGGAAGGCACTCTTACGCAGGAGCAGTACCGGGTAAAGCGGTATGCAGAAACGATGCACGTGTTTGGGCTCCCGGCGTCACGCCGGGAAGCACTCGAGTTTCATCAGGAGTATGAGCAGCGGCTGCCGGAATTCAGCGAACTGTTTGAGAGTGTACCTGGTTTGTTGGAATCGCTCACAAAAAGCAGCGTCCGCCTCGGTATTATTACAAATGGGTCAGAGAAACTGCAGAAAGAAAAGTTTTATCAGCTTGAGCTTGATCGCTGGATCGACCACCGTCATCTTTTTATTTCTGAAATGTCCGAAGCTCCGAAGCCGAAAGCGGCAATTTTTGATGAAGCGCTGCAGCTTATGGATAGCCGGAAAAAACGGGCGCTGTTTGTCGGTGACTCGTGGGCCCATGATATAAGGGGAGCGGAAAATGCAGGATGGGAAGCTATCTATGTGAACACCCGCGGGGAGAAAGCAGGACCTTCGGCAAATACAGTAAAAGAGTTTAGCGAATTCAATCAGGCAGCCTCATATTTAAGAGAAATAGTGGAAGAAGGACGGCGTTCGGATGTCTAAACGGGAAGCTCACCAGTTTTGGAAATTTACAGAGCAGCTTATGGAGGAAGAATCCTTCCGCCTGATTGACGTCGGTCCGGACCGGAAGCGCGTATGGCTTCAGGGGGATGTGGACGGACAGCCCTGGATTGTGCGCATGGCACGGGTGGAATATGAGCGTCTCGGGCGGCTGGAAGAAGACAGGCATGAAGCGGAAAAAAGCTTTCACGGGTGGAAACGGCGACTCGCCTTAAGGAAAGCAAAATTTGCGAACGTATATATTACTTCTTATCCTCCGGCAGATATGACAGAGCCGATGGAGAGCGGAGACCGCGAAGCCCGCTCCTTTTTGTTCGCCGATGACAACGGGCGGGGCCTGGCGGATGCGCCCCCTTCTGTCAGTACGTATCTAAAAACCAATGAATGGGCATGGGGCGGCCTGGAAGAAGAGCTCGAACCCGAAGAGCATGAACAAAGAGCCTCCTTTTACCGCCGGCAGGCGGAAAAAAAGCAGAGGGAGCTTGAAGAGCAGGACATGTCCTTTTTTTCAAGCGGGAAGCCGATTGTGACCTATATTGTGCTGGCACTGCTTGCCATGATTTTTTTAGTTCTGGAGCAATCGGGAAGCAGTATGAACGTCAACACTCTCATCGAGCTTGGAGCGAAATACAATCCGGGAATTGTAGACGGAGAATGGTGGCGCCTGGTTACTGCTATGTTCCTTCATATCGGTTTTCTGCATTTGTTTATGAACAGCCTGGCGTTGTTTTTTATTGGCGGCATCACAGAACGTATTTACGGCACAACGCGCTTTATTATCATTTATTTTGCCGCAGGTGTATTTGCATCGACGGTCAGCTTTGCTATGAATGAACAGGTGTCAGCCGGAGCCAGTGGTGCTATCTTTGGCTGTTTCGGGGCCCTTTTATATCTGGGACTTGCCCATCAACGGCTGTTTTTCCGTACACTTGGCATGAACGTGCTTGTCATACTCGGGATTAACCTGATATTTGGGTTTACCGTGCAGGCAGTGGATAACGGGGCCCATATTGGCGGTCTTGTCGGTGGATTTATAGCCTCCGTTCTTGTGCATCTTCCGGGACACCGATGGCAGTTTGTGCGTGTAGGAGCGTTTGCGTTTTTTGTTTTGGCGTTTGCCATCTTTTTTGCGATCGGTATGTACCGGTGGAATTAATCAAAATACGTAGTAGAAAAACGCCTTTCGCTTGCTATAATGAAAGGAAGCAGGATAACTATGGAATCCATGACAGAAATCCGGATGTGGCTGCGCACGGTCGGGGCCTTCATCTATACGAAAAATCGTTTAATGGATTTAGACTTAATGGAAGAAGAAATCAGAGAAGCCTATAAAAACGGACTTTTGGATGTCAGGATGTATCAGACTGCTTTATTAACGATAAAAAGAGAACGACGAATCGAGCAGGAAAAGGGGTAGACAAATGGCTGAAAATTACGTGATCGGAATCGATATCGGCGGCACCGCGGTAAAAATGGCGCTTTTTGACCAGGACGGGGGCATGCAGCATAAATGGAGCATCACGACCAGCAAGGAAGAAAACGGAAAATACGTGCTCGATGAAATTGCCGCATCGATCGAGCATGAACTGAATGAAAAGCAAATTCCACTGACGAAAATCGCCGGCGCCGGTGCGGGGCTTCCCGGCTTTATCGACATAGAAAATGGCATTATCGAATTCGCAACAAACATAGGGTGGAAGGATTACCCGGTCGCTCGTATTCTCGAAGAAAAGCTCGGTTTTCCCGTGGCGCTCGATAACGATGCCAATCTTGCAGCGGCGGGCGAATACTGGAAAGGGGCCGGGACAGACGTCCGGGATATGATTTTTATCACGCTCGGCACGGGCGTCGGAGGAGGAATTGTGCTTAACGGGGATTTGGTGAACGGCAAAGATAATATGGCTGGGGAAATCGGCCATATTACCGTGAAACCGGAGGGAGGCCGGCTTTGTAACTGCGGCAAACGCGGCTGTCTGGAAACCATCTCTTCAGCAACAGGCATGGTGCGCGGAGCCCTGGAGCATATCGACGAAGCCGAAGGTTCTCCGATTTATGATGTGCACCAGCGTGGGGAAGAGATTACGACTAAGGATTTGTTCGCTTATGCCACATCCGCTGACCCGTATTGTGCCGGCGTGATTGACCACGCCATGTATTACCTGGGACTTGCCGTCGGCAATATGGCCAACACCCTGAATCCGGAGCGAATCGTGATCGGCGGCGGTGTGGCTGCTGCCGGAGATGACTTACTGCAGACGCTGCGCGCTCATTTTGATATGTTTGCGCTCGACAAAGTCAAAAGAGGAACAGATTTTGTTATTGCCGATCTTGGGAACGACGCGGGGGTGGCAGGAGCCGCGTGGCTGGCTAAAAATCATTACTTGAACGGATAAAATAGAAAAAATGATCGTTAAAAAGGGGCTAAAAACATGGAAAACTACCGTGTGGAACGTGACTTTTTAGGAGAAAAGAGAGTACCTAAAGATGCTTATTACGGAATTCAGACACTGAGGGCAAAAGAAAACTTTCCAATAACCGGCTATCCGCCGCACACGGAATTGATTAAAGGATTCGGCTACGTAAAAAAAGCAGCGGCAACTGCCAACGCGGAAGTGGGCTTTTTGAATGAATCAATTGCTCAGGCGGTCACAGAAGCAGCAGACGAAGTGATCGAAGGTAAATTTGATGATCAATTTATCGTGGACTCTATTCAGGGAGGGGCGGGGACCTCCTTTAACATGAACGCAAACGAAGTTATTGCTAACCGCGCCATTGAATTACTGGGCGGTGAAAAAGGGGATTACCTTCGGGTGAGTCCGAATTCCCACGTAAACATGGCTCAGTCCACCAACGACTCATTTCCTACAGCTATTCACATTTCGGCTCTTCGTCTTTCACAGGGTCTTGTAACTGCGCTCGATAATTTGATCGAAGCGATGGGCGAAAAAGAAGAAGAGTTTGACAATGTTATCAAAATGGGACGTACGCATCTGCAGGACGCCGTGCCGATCCGCCTTGGTCAGGAATTTGGTGCCTACCGACGGGTGCTGACAAGAGACCTGCGCCGCATTAAGCGGTCAGTGGATCATTTGTATGAAATTAACCTCGGGGCCACAGCTGTGGGCACAGGGCTCAATGCGATGCCCGAATACATTGGCCGTGTAGCAGAAATTCTTGCTGAGCAGACAGGGATGCCATTTTACAGTGCCACTGACCTTGTGGACGCAACGCAAAATACGGATTCCTACACCGAACTGTCAGCGGCACTCAAAGTACATGCGATTAACCTGTCCAAGATGGCAAACGATCTCCGGCTGATGAGCTCCGGGCCCAGAACCGGCCTGAATGAAATTAACCTCCCGTCCCGACAGCCGGGTTCCTCCATTATGCCGGGGAAGGTGAACCCAGTCATGTGCGAACTAATTAATCAGATCTCATTTCAGGTCATTGGCAATGACCATACGATCAGCCATGCTTCGGAAGCCGGTCAGCTCGAACTGAATGTAATGGAGCCGGTGCTCGTATTTAATCTGCTTCAATCCCTTTCAGTGCTGCAGAATGGTCTGAAAGTGTTCCGGGAATTTACTATTGAAGGAATAACAGCCAATATTGAACACTGCCGGAGCATGGTAGAACGAAGCGTAGGCATTATTACAGCCATCAACCCGCACGTTGGGTATGAAACAGCTGCGAGAATCGCAAGAGAAGCGATTGAAACGGATCAGAGCGTACGCTCGATCTGCATCGAACGGGGAATATTGTCTGAAGAAGAACTCGATGAAATTTTAGATGCCAAGGAAATGACCAAGCCGGGGATCGCCGGTTCACGATTCATGTACGGCGAGTAACAGCCGTACATGAAAATTCGCGGGCTTTCCTATCAGCGCGGCGTGTTTTTCTTTGGAGCTTCTTTTATCAGCAGAGCCTATGTTGGCAGTGAAGGAAAGATACATGCCGAACTGCTTCCCCTTTCCATGCGGTCTTACTTAAAAGTGGCGGCAGTGGTTATAGGGGCGATGCCCGTCTGGTACAAGCTCACAGCTGCGGCCTGGCTCACAGCGGTCTTATTTCAACTGCTTCCTTTGTATTCGTTTTTACTATTTATCATGGGGACTCACTTTATTTTTCCGCAGCAGCTCAAAAAGTTTCACGGCGCAGAGCATAAGGTTTTCAGCTTTACCGGCGTCCCTAAAAAAAGCTCGTGGAAAAGAGTGGGGAGGGCATCGATCACAAACCGTCACTGCTCCACGAACATTGTTTTTATATACTTCGTTTTGTTTCTTGTCATGGCGTCTCCGGTTTACATTGTTTCTTCTCCGGGAAATGTTTTTATAGCTGTCAGCGCTTATATATCACTGGCAATGGCTTTTGCGGCAGAAGAAGTGCTCCAGCGGCATTTTGCCGGCAGCAGAAACACATGGCTGAAGCCTTCGTACTGGCTTCAACGAAATATTACATGTTCCGTGCCGGAGAAGGTACACGTTCAAACTGCGATTACAGCGTTTCGGATGCTTGCTGAACGTGAATTTCCGGGCCGGCTTGGAAGAAAACGAAAGGAGCAGTTATCTATGGCAATTGTTGATGTGACAGTCTCTCCTATAGACAAACAGGGAACCGGGATGTCGGACACAGTAGCAAAAATTCAGGACGTGCTTGAAAAACACAATCATAAAATTGATATTGAAATGACGCCAATGAGTACACTTCTCGAAGGAAATATTGACGATCTGCTTCAGGCCGTCAGAGAAATACACGAAATTCCTTTTGAAGAAGGCTATCAGCGTGTATCAACAAATATTCGCATTGACGACCGCCGTGATGCAGAAGGCAAGCAGATGAAAAAGAAAATGGAATCAGTACGGAATGCACGAAAGCAGTAACCAATACTGAAAGCCGGCAGAATTAACTCTGCCGGCTTTATCTATGTTCTGGGTAAGAAAGAGCTTCATAAACAGAGGCTTTCCAATCTGCGGGGTAAGTTACCTGCTTGGAAAATCCCAGGCGGTGACGGGCAGTGAATTTGATTTCGCCGCTCCTGGATTCTTTCCATTCGACGGTGCCATCCGGCATCGATACGGTGCCGGATTCAGAAGGTGCTTCAATATAAATATTTTCGGCATTCCGGATCATCCATTTTGCATCCAGGGATCCAAACTCCTCATTTTGCTGCAGAAGCTGAAGCTTCAAAAGTCCGGCAGCCAGTACCATAAACAAGAAAATGAATAAAAGAAAGAAAATAGTGGAGGGAAGAACAAAGCCTTCACGTTTACAAAGGGAAGAGCTTCTTCGTAGCTGCATGATAGGAAAGAAACGACTGAATATGCTGCCCATCATTTAAAATCACCTCCACGTCTGCGCCGTAGTCTCCTGTCTCTACAAAAAAAGCAGAAGCTCCCTGGAGCATAATTTCAAATCCTTCGTTATCCACCCGGCGTACGATCCGCCCGTTAGACATAAAATATTCGTACGTATTTTGTCTGGATTCAATATAAAACCGTTGCTTCTCATACGTTAATGACTGAGCAATTTGCATATCTTCTTCCATTTGCTGAACGAATAAACGTGCTTCGGTATCGGGAGCCGGGACATCAGTTAAAAGAAGGCTGCTGAATTTAGCAGCGGCCAGTGCCCACAGGCTGAACAGCAAAAGAGTTATAATCATTTCAGGAAGTGTGACCCCTTTATTGCTTCGGAAGGACGTAAACGCACTGTTTGTTCCGGCTCCCTTCGATCGAAGTACACACTTTGTATCCTTCCTCGTATTCTTTAATGTGAACATGAATCCTTCCTTTCGAATAGGAAGCAGCATTGACGGCGGGAGAGGCAGACTGGTGAATGCGCCCTGCTTCCTTTTCCATCACATACAGCTGCTCGTAGTACAGCTGCTGACTGCTCCAGGTCTGATAAGTCTGATGAAGAAGAGGGAGCATAAATAAAGTGACAGCGAACAGAAGCGAGAGGGCACTGACGGCTTCGATCAGCGTGAATCCATTACGAAGATGTCTCAACCCGGAGCCGCCCCCTTCCAATTTGAAATATAAACCGGTATGACCGTGACGGGCCGTGAAGGGCTACAGTACCAGCTTTTTTAATATTTCCTTTCTCCGTATAAGACAATGTATGGAACTGCAGCTTAGAGGCAGTAGGAGCAAAAAAGCCCTCGGGGATGTCACGCTGGATCAAAGGTTCACTGCGGTCGTTGCCTATAAGGGCGTAGTAGCCCTCATCTTCCTTCCAATCGAGACGGGTGGATATATGGTGAGTATAAGCATAGTGCTGGCTGTAAACGAGATCAGCCTGCAGCTGCTGGACGAAATGCTCTTCACGCGCGCTTTCATAGGCCGAAGAGAAATGAATAAATGGCACAGCAGCAAGCACACTAAACACAAGCAGTACTACGACAGCCTCAGGGAAGGTGTAGCCCTTCGAACTGAAAAGAGGCATTAGGATCCTTTACTTACGGCTCCGTTGTTATATACAAGCGGAGTGTTGTCCGGGCAGGTGGTCGTTTCAACATAGTCAGCTTCAACGAGATCCTGAAGAGAAGACGGCTCGCTGCCGTATTCAACTTCATAAGCAGCAGCCTGGGTTTCTAAAAGCTGGATGGTGGCGTCGCATCCTTTGGACTGGGCGACCTGGTTGTTTGTACCGATGTTCGGGATAGCAATTAAAAGAAGCACAGTAATAATGAGCAGTACAATCAGCATTTCCACCATAGTAAAACCTTTATTGTTTTTAAGCATATGTTTTTTCCTTTCTGGAAGAGCGGGATTGGCGAAGCATCTTTAATAAAGAAGCAATGTCTTCTTCTTTCTGCGTTTCAAGATCCGTCAAGCGTTTTTCAAGTACCGAGAGTCGTTCAGAAAAATAATCGTGAGGGGTTTGCATGGATGGTCACTCCTTTTACTGTATGGAAGTAATCATGTGATACATAGGTAAAAATACTGCAGCGAAAAGACTTAAAATCAGAATGCCGACTGAAAAGAAAAGAATAGGCTGGGCAGTCATGGTCATCCGCTGGATGTCTGTTTCGAGTTTATGCTGCGTCTGGCTGCTGTATTGCACAAGCACCTGGCCGAGCGCTCCAATAGACTGGCCGTACTGCACCGCCTGTCCGAGGCTTTCAAGGTACCATGACTGCCGGAATGTTTCCGGCAGAGGAGTCCCGGCAGCGAGCATCTGTTCAATACGCGCACCTTCTTCCTGTATTAACTGGGAATGCTTTTGATTTTTTAACACCAGACAGCTTTCGGAAAGAGACAATCCATTTAAGAGCAGGTAGCCGAACTGTTCGGCGAAAGAAGCGGTAGTTCTCATAGTAATAAAAGGATGGAGTAACGGCAGCCTGGTCCAAAAAAGAGTCCGATGAGAGGCAGGTTTCGGGCGGACAGCCAAAACATAAAATACTCCGAGGCCAGCGAGCAGAATAAAAACAAAGGCAAAGAAAAAAGGAGCGGCGGAAATCATTTTCATCACCATCCGGGTGTAAAAAGGGAGCTCCATGCTCAGCTGTTCAAACAGCTCGAGAAACTGGGGAAAAAGGTAGCGGACAAACACATAAGCGAGAATTATCAGCAGCCACAGAAGAAATAACGGGTAGTACAGAACTTTACGGAAGCTGCTCCAGGCCTCGAGGCGGCTCATATAATGATTACCCGCTGCAGTTAATCCTTCAGAGAGACGGCCGGACTGCTCCGCAAAATAAACAAAAGCAGCAATGTCCGAGGGGAAATGGTGTTCAAGTAAAAGCTCATGCAGCTCCCGGCCGCTGCGGAGATGTCTTCGTATGCTGCGCAGGGAAGCAGTGACGAAAGCGGGCTGTTCCCAGGAAAGCATCTGTATGGATTGATCCAGATGATATCCGCTGCCGAGCAGCTCGCCCAGCTGTTGAAGAAATAGTGCTTTAGCCTCCGGCTTCCAGCTTCTTTTTAACAGCTTGCTCATACCCTGGTCTCCGCAAAGGCTTCCTTGCCAAACAAGCCGAGCGCATAACCCCGCTTCAGCTGCTCATTTATCCGGGGTGACTCGAGTGGTTTATTGGAATCAAGCATGAAATGGATATCCTGTCGGGTGGAAAAATCAAATAGCGCTAAGCGTCCGGGGGTGGAAAGAGAAGTGGTGGAAATAAGCCGCTGGTGGGCAATGAAGGTGGTGGTTTCAAGGAGGTCCGTTTTTGAAAGGCCAAGGTCCAGCAGTCTGCGGAGGACCCCAAAGGTACTGCCAGCATGCAGCGTAGTGAGCACCAGATGGCCGGTAAGTGCTGCCCGCAGTGCCAGCTTTGCTGTTTCAGTGTCACGTATTTCTCCGATCATAATAACGTCTGGATCATGTCTCATAGAAGCCTTCAGAAGTGATGCATAGGTAAGCCCCGCTTTTTCGTTGACCTCGGTTTGAATGCAGCCGGGTATCCGGAGCTCTACAGGGTCTTCGATTGTAATAATGCGCTGCGTGTGGGAGGTGAGCAGGTGCTCGAGCATGGCGTAAAGGGTGGTGGATTTTCCAGACCCGGTGGCGCCAGTCAAAAGAACCAGTCCTTTACGGGAGGCAAGAACGTCTTCGAACGAGCGTGTAGTGGTGGAAGTTAAAAACAGCTGCGGGAGGGTGAATTGAAAAGTCTGCGGAAGCAGCCGGATAGAAAAGCTTTCCATACGTTCTGAAGGCATGGTGGAAAAACGGAGATGGACAGGGGGATGAAGCGAGCGGTAAGTAAGTGAACCATCCTGCGGACGCCTTCGTTCGCCGATATCCATACCGGCTCTGAACTTTAAGTGCGTAATAAGCCTGTGAGCAAAAGCCGAGGAATACGTATCTGAAAGCTCAAGGCGTCCATGGATACGAAAATAGAGAGAGGCTTTTGAATAAGACGGCAGCAGATGAATATCTGATGCGCCGGCGGCCGCTGCCTGATGGATCAATTGCCGTGTAAATGATTCGATGTTGGTCAAGGCCTCACCTTCTTTCTGAAAAGTAATTTTATTATATGGTAAAACAAAGGAATAATCTACCATTTTTTTCAATGTATTAATTTTTTAAGGAAAGCGTAACGGAAGCAGTGGTGTGATAAAATATAAAGGGCTTCGCAATATTCCGTCAGGAATTTAAAACCAACTTGACACATAAGAATTATACGGATAAAATTGACCATAATAAAATGACCAGTTTATATACATGGATAAAATAAAGCTAAAGAGAAAATTATTTTGTCCTTAGAACGATTAGATTGCAGTTAAATTTATTTGTGAGGTGGAGAGAGTGCAATTGCAGGTTACGAATAGTCCTTTTAGCCAGGAGCAGGTAGATTTACTGAACCAGCTCCTGCCGACATTAACAGAAAATCAGAAAATTTGGTTAAGCGGATATTTAGCTTCCCAGGCAGCTTCGGGTGCTGCGCCGGCAGCAGCTGAAGCGCCAGCTGTCCAGGAAGCAGCTGTACCCCAGACATCCCAGGCAGACGCGGCTTCCAAAGAAGTGACCATTTTATTTGGCTCCCAGACCGGTAACGGCCAAATGATTGCAGAAGACAGCTCAAGAAGACTGAAAGATCAGGGCTACAATGTAACTGTAAGTTCGATGGACGATTTTAAGACGAAAAACATGAAAAAGGTGGAAAACCTACTAGTCATCGTAAGTACGCATGGAGAAGGCGATCCTCCGGATAACGCTATTTCCTTCCATGAGTTTTTGAACGGGCGTAAGGCTCCGAAGCTCGAAGATGCACGTTTTTCCGTACTTGCGCTTGGAGACACCTCCTACGAATATTTCTGCCAGACAGGCAAGGATTTTGATCAGCGGCTAGAAGAGCTTGGAGGCACCCGTCTGTATCCAAGAGTAGACTGCGATGTTGATTTTGACGACGACGCCGAAGAATGGATCCAGGGTGTTCTTTCGAGCCTGAATGAGCTCCAGGAAGAAACGGTGCAGACGGCAGCAGCCCCTGCAGGAGCGGCCGCGCCAGCTGCCCCTGCCACGGAACAGCCGGCATATTCAAGAACTAATCCGTTCCGGGCGGAAATATTGGAAAATATTAATTTAAATGGCCGGGGCTCAGCAAAGGAAACCCGTCATGTAGAGCTTTCACTTGAAGGGTCAGGCCTGACTTTTGAGCCTGGGGACAGCCTCGGCATGTTCCCGGAAAATGATCCGCTTCTGGTTGACCAGCTGATTCGAGAAATGGACTGGAATCCGGAAGAAACAGTAGTATTAAACAAGCAGGGTGATATCCGGTCGCTTCGTGAAGCACTCCTCTCTCATTTTGAAATTACGGTTTTAACGAAACCGCTGCTTGAAAAAATGAGCAAGCTGACAAACAACGAAAAACTCCCGGAGCTTTTGGAAACAGAACAGGCGGATGACCTGCGCTCATACCTTGAAGGGCGTGACCTTCTGGATCTGTTGAAGGACTACGGGCCATGGCAGGGAGGAGCTGCAGACGTGGTCGGTAATTTACGGAAAATACCGCCGCGCCTGTACTCGATTGCAAGCAGCCCATCCGCCAATCCTGATGAAGTGCATTTAACCGTAGGGGCTGTCCGCTACGATGCGCATGGCAGACCACGTACAGGTGTCTGCTCCGGACAGTGTGCAGAACGTACGGAACCGGGAGATACGCTGCCTATTTATATTCAGCGCAACCCGAATTTCAAACTTCCGGATAATCCGTCTGCCCCTGTTATTATGGTAGGGCCGGGTACTGGCATTGCACCTTTCCGTTCATTTGTTGAAGAACGTGAAGAAGTGGAAGCGGACGGAAAATCGTGGCTGTTCTTCGGAGACCAGCATTTCCGGACGGACTTTTTGTATCAGACTGAATGGCAGCAATGGCTTGACGAGGGCTCTTTATCAAAAATGGATGTAGCCTTTTCACGGGATAACGAAGAAAAGGTATACGTCCAGCACCGGATTCTCGAAAATAGCGGAGAAGTTTATCAATGGCTGCAGGACGGGGCGTTTCTGTACATCTGTGGAGATGAAAAGCGGATGGCCCATGACGTTCATGAAGCCCTGGTAACGGTGCTTGAAAAAGAAGGAAATATGACACATGAAGAAGCTGAAGCGTACATGCTCGATCTGCAGCAGCAAAAACGCTACCAGCGTGATGTATATTAATAACTACCGGGGAGGAACCAAACGCATATGTCAGAATACAGCAGCTTAAAAAACATTCAGGATGCCCCGTTAGATGGAATGGAGCACTTGAAAAAAGACAGTAACTTCTTACGCGGTACGCTTGTTAAAACGATGGCAAACCCTATTACTGCGAGCATTCCTGAAGCAGATGGAAAGCTGATGAAGTTTCACGGCAGCTACATGCAGGACGACCGGGACCTGCGCAACGAACGCCGCCAGCAAAAGCTTGAACCAGCCTATCAGTTTATGCTCCGTGTCCGCCTGCCGGCCGGCGTTATTACGCCGGAGCAGTGGCTCACAATGGATGAAGTGTCGCATAAATACGGAAACGGTACTCTCCGGCTGACTACACGCCAGACGTTTCAAATGCACGGGATTCTCAAATGGAATATGAAAAAAAATCTGCAGGAAATTAATGCAGCCATGATGGACTCCATCGCCGCCTGTGGGGATGTGAACAGAAACGTTATGTGCAATGTGAACCCGAATCAATCCGATGTGCACGGGGAAGTTTATGAGTATTCCAAACAAATTAGCGACCATCTGCTGCCGCGCACAACGGCTTACCATGAAATATGGCTTGATGAAGAGAAAGTAGCAGACAGCAAAGAAGAAGTGGAGCCCATTTACGGCGAAACGTATCTCCCAAGAAAATTCAAGATCGGGGTGGCTGTTCCGCCGTCCAACGATATTGACGTTTTCTCCCAGGACATCGGCTACATTGCCATTGTGGAAAACGGGGAGCTGCAGGGTTTTAACGTATCAGTCGGCGGCGGCATGGGAATGACGCACGGAGAGCCGGATACTTATCCGCAGCTTGGACGCGTTATTGGCTATGTGCCAAAAGATGAAGCGGTAAATACAGCGGAAAAACTGCTGACGATTCAGCGCGATTACGGCAACCGCTCCAACCGGAAAAACGCTCGTTTCAAATATACGATTGACCGCTACGGGGTCGAATGGCTGAAAAGCGAATTAAATGAACGGCTCGGCTATGAAATAGAGGCTGCCCGCCCGTATGAATTTGAAAGCAACGGAGACGAATATGGATGGATCAAAGGCAACGACGGTAAGTGGCACTTTACTCTCTTTATTGAAAATGGACGAATCAAGGATGAAGAAAATTATCAATTGATGACCGGACTGCGGGAAATAGCCAAAATTCATACCGGCGACTTTCGGATGACGCCGAACCAGAACGTGGTCATATCCGATATTACAAGCTATAAAAAACGACAGATCAGCAAATTGATCGAGGATTACGGTCTGACAGACGGAAAGCATTATTCCGCTCTCCGCCGCAATTCCATGGCCTGTGTTTCCTTTCCGACCTGTGGACTCGCCATGGCGGAAGCAGAGCGCTATCTTCCGTCTCTGGTCGATAAACTTGAAGTAATGCTTGAAGAGCAGGGCCTGCGGGATGAGGATATTATTATCCGTATGACGGGCTGTCCAAATGGATGTGCCCGTTCAGCGCTCGGAGAGATCGGCTTTATCGGAAAAGCACCCGGAAAATACAATATGTATCTAGGTGCAAGCTTTACCGGCGACCGCCTGAGCAAGCTTTACCGGGAAAACATCGGGGAAGAGGAAATTTTAAGTGAACTTGAACCGATGATTGCCCGTTTTGCGAAGGAGCGTCACGAGGGAGAGCACTTTGGGGACTTTGTCATCCGTGCAGACTACGTTAAAGCAACTACAGACGGAATAAATTTTCATGACTGATAACAACGGGGGCGCGCTTAGGCGGCTCCCGTTTTTCTATGAATATAAAAGGAATATTTTTTCTTCAGTGCTTTTTTTCAGGGTTGTATCCTGTTTCCATGTGCCATAAGATGAAATATAGTGCGTTAAAACAATTATACGCAAGGTAATAGAACTATGCAGGAGGCCGTCATGAGTATAAGAATACGAACCGTAGAAGCAGAAGACATTCCCAGTCTAGCAGCAGTCATGCAGACTTATATTGTGGATCATTACGAGCATCCGGATCCCGGCATCAGCAAATTAAAAACGTTAATCAAAAAGCTTTTGGCCCAGCCGGAAATCGGCATCCAGTTTATTGTGGAACATTACGGGGACTTGATCGGTTTTGCTACCTTATATCAGACATTCAGCACCCTTCAGGTTAAAAAAACAGCGATTTTAAACGATCTGTATATTTCTCCCGAATTCCAGGGGCAGCATTACGGGAAAGAGCTTCTCGAATTTGTCCTTTCTTACGTGCAGTCGGAGGATTTTGCCGGCATGGTGCTTGAAACAGACCGGACCAACAAAAAAGCACGGCGACTTTACGAATCGCTCGGCGGAGCTAAAAGCGCATGGACGCATTACGAGTGGGAATTTTAAATAAAGCAAAACATTTTACTCTGATAAAGTTTGAGCAGACTAAAGGATCTATGCTAAAATCTTCTTTGTGCGTTTAATTTACATAGTTGTACGTAAACGATAAAAGAAGAGAAACGAGGGAAACAAAGTGGAGTACGCAGTTATAGTTTCAGTCCTGGTATTGATTGTACTCAGCCTCTTCCGGCTGAATGTCATTCTGGCACTGATGGGAGCAGCAGTGGCGGCAGGACTGCTGGCCGGCCTGTCATTCACTGATACCATTGAAATGCTCGTATCCGGCATGGGCGGGAGGGCTGACACCGCTCTCAGCTACATTCTGCTCGGTGTTTTTGCAGTTATGATTGGCTATTCGGGTATTACAGGATTTTTAGTGACGAATCTGGTAAAGCTGTTAAAAAATAAACGGGCTGCTTTGCTTCTGACAATTGCAGGAGTGGCATGTTTATCACAAAACCTTATTCCGGTACATATTGCTTTTATTCCAATACTTATACCGCCGCTTCTGCATTTGTTTGATCATATGAAAATCAACCGGCGGGCCGTGGCCGTGAGTTTGACGTTCGGCTTAAAGGCGCCATATATCCTGATTCCTGCAGGATACGGGTTAATTTTTCACGATATTATTTTTGAAAGCATGAACGAAAATGGCATGGATATTGATTTCGGTCAGATCTGGCAGGCAATGATTATTCCAGTAGGCGGAATGGTGGTCGGTCTGCTGATAGCTGTGTTCGTGACGTACCGCAAAGACAAAGAAATGAACACCGGAAGCATAGATGTTACGGAAGCAGAAGCTTCCCTGAAGGATACGAAAAAATTTCAGCTGTCGCACCTGTTAACGCTGATAGCGATTGTATTGGCGCTATTAGTACAGGTATGGACAGAGTCCCTGGTGATTGGTGCATTGATGGGTATTGCAGCTATGTTTATCTTCCGGATCGTTCCGGTGAAAGAGGCCGACCAGACGGTGAACGATGGAGTTCGCATGATGGGAATGATCGCCTTTGTGATGCTGCTTGCTTCCGGATATGCAACTGTGCTGCAGGAGACCGGAGCAGTAGAGCAGTTAGTGGCAGTTACATCGGACGTTCTTGGAGGCAGCCAGATGCTCGGGGCTTTGGTGATGCTTTTAACTGGACTGCTGATTACCATGGGTATTGGCTCTTCATTCGGGACGATTCCGATTCTTGCGGCGTTGTTTGTGCCACTGAGTGCCACGCTCGGCTTCTCTCCGCTTGCCACTGCAGCTTTAATTGGCACCGCGGGGGCGATTGGGGATGCAGGCTCACCGGCTTCTGACAGTACGCTCGGGCCAACTGCAGGCTTAAATGCCGATGGACGCCATGATCATATATGGGACACATGTGTACCGACATTTCTACACTTCAACATTCCGTTGTTTATCTGCGGGTTGGCTGCAGCGTTTCTTCTGTAGCATCACCGCAGCAAATGGATTGCAAAATTAGTCCAAAACAGGTAAAGTAAAACATGAATAAATAATGTATGTTTTATACGAACGATAGAAATTTTTAGACAATAGGGCTGAAAATAAGTCGTTACACTGCCAGGAAATGAACCCCGGGACTCGTCTCTGGCGGCTCCCTGTAAAATTTAATACACAGTAAATGATGCAGGATCGTTAGACAGTTGAGCTAAACGGTAAGCTACAAAGGATATTTTTCCTCTGTGGCTTTTTTTATGCTTTTATAAGCCTGCGTTTCTTCTGTGAAGACCGCGCAAGAGCAAAAGCAAAACAAAATGAGGTTTGGAAGAAAAGGAGAAGAATGTGATGTCAGAAATAAAGGAAGTACAATCAGCGATAGCTGGATATATTGGAAAGGTTTTGAGGGAAAGCTTTGGAAAAGGTCCGATCTCAGTACATACTACGTGGGCTCCGCCTTATTTTTGTGTCCATATCCGTGATTTTTTGGTACCGATGGAACAAATTTTAATCCAAAAAAATGAGGGCAGGAAAGTGGAAGAATTGAGAGAGATGCTGATGAGCGTTCTTTATGCAGATATAAAATCAGAACTCGAAGCGGTCACAGGGAAGGAAATACTTGATATTTATACAAACTGGAATCTCGATCAACGCTCTGGAGTAATTTTCGGTACAGTTGATGCGCCTGCGGAATCCGGGATCGTGGAAAAGTGGCAGGAGGAATTAAACAGCGTCGTAAAAAAAGCAGGAGAAAACAAAGAAGGTCTGTCTGCTTCGGTAAATACAAAACCTTTAAATCACCGTGTAGTGCTGATTGAACGAACGAATGTATTGACCCCGGTAGAACGCCAGCTTCTTGAAGAAGGATATGCAGAGAAAGTGGAAGAAGCAAAAACCTCCCTCGTAAAAGGTATCATCGAAGAAACAGATTTACTGACACGGATGCCGCGGGAAGTGATCGATCCATTTATTATCTGGGACGTGGATAAAGACATTAATTATTTAATATTTGTCTGCAGCAGCAAGGAGTCTGAAACAAAATAAAGCCGCTCTTTTGATTAAAAGAGCGGCACTGGTATTAAAGGGAAGTAGGCTTTACGACAATTTCATCTTTTTGGGCAGCGTATTCATGATACAAATGCTTTAAAGGGTGTTTAGTGTTTGGCTGCCAGGGTTTTTCCGGGCCGGTAAAATGAATAACAGCCGGCTTTTCGACAGCGCTCATCACCTTTTTCCCCTGACGGGTATCAGGCACAGCCTTCAAAAACATATCGGTCATTGTATTCCATTTAGGATGAAGCTCAAACCAATGATTGTAAAGCACAGCGTTTAAGCCGTCCTGATCGTGATAAAGCATCCGGCTCTCATGCTTTTGGATAAACTGTACGACCTGATCGGTCACCTGGTGTTTTTTCCAATTCGTCACGTGAATCATCATGACACCGGAATTGAAATATTTAGCTTCCGGCGGCATGAACAAATCGTCGTTACGGTAAAATCCGCCGAAGTTTTCTGCTGCAGCAATAACCTGGCGCCGCAAAGGAATCTTCCATAAAATTGTAATGTCTTCCTGAATGATAGTATCGCAGTCGATATACAATACTTTGTCTGCATCCGTAAACAAGTACGGTATGGACAACCGGTAATAGGCAGCATTGGTAATATGATAAGAATATTTGTGATTCGCCTGAAAAAGGTTTTTATATTTGTTTGTGTCGATGGCGTGAAAAACGACACGGGATTTAAAATGGGCTCCGAGCTGCTCGAGCATTTGCTTTTGATAGCTGCTCCAGCCGGTTTCAATAATGTGAAATTCGATTCTCTCCGGCATCGTAGTGTTCGTGAGCAGAGAGGTAAAAGAAACGGCTGTGTGTTCTGCATAGTTGGCGTCAGCTACAGTCGTAACAATATAGGGAGAATAATAAGACATAACAAGCACTCCTTCGTGGGGTAATAGAAATAATCTGTTTTAGTCACAGAAGCACCCGGTGCATGTCTGGAACTAAAAAGAATCAGCTGTCAGGCTTTTTCTTTTCAGCTTATGATTAGCTCCCAATGGTCTAACTCATTGCTGCTGAAGCAGGTTTTATTCACTTTTAAAAACAGCATAAAAATATGCAGGTAACTATACATATATCCTTCATGCATCTTTTTGAAACAAAATGATAGCGAATGAATAAAAAATAAGCTTTTGGAACTAGGGTTAAAGCAGGTGGAATGGAAGACGTCTAAAAGAAGATGGCAAAAAGCATGTATCAGAGGAATGGCTGCATGTTAAAGTGAAGGAGAACAGAATAAGGAAGGGGACAAAATAATGGAAATGAGTGAAGTCACCGCCAAGCTGATAGAAGCAAAAAACAGGAAGCGAGCTACTTATCAGGATCTAGCTGAAGCTGTGGGCCGCAATAAAACCTGGGTTGCTGCTGTTATTCAGGGACAGGCATCAATGGACGAAAAAGAAGCAGACGCGCTCATTAACTACCTCGAAGTTCCTTATGAAGAAATCAAGCATGAACTGATGGCTGTACCTTACAAAGGTTCTTTAAGTGAAGGTGTTCCAACAGACCCGCTTATTTACCGTTTTCACGAAATTACTCAGGTATACGGAACGACATTAAAGGAAATCATTCATGAGGAATTTGGTGATGGTATTATGAGCGCCATCGATTTTAAAATGGATGTAGAACGTGAGGAAGATCCAAAAGGGGACCGGGTGGTTGTCACGTTGAACGGCAAATTTCTACCATATACTAAGTGGTAAACGAGTAAATGCAATAGAGCCGCCTTTCCATCAAAATGGTAAGGCGGCTCTATATTTATAAAGCTTATAAGTAGATTAATCTATTACAGTTACTTCCACGCTTCGGCGGCCGAAGGAATAAGCTTCGGACTTGCTTGGAACGTGAACGTCAATACGGTTTCCGTTTATCGCTCCGCCGGTATCCGCTGCGGTATAAGTACCCATACCTTCAATTTGTACTTGAGAGCCAAGTGGAATAACGTCAGGGTCTACAGCGATTACTTTCGCATAGCGGTTGGTATTTAGGTTTACACCGGTAGCTGTAATACCGCTGCAGCCTGCGCAGTCTGCTGTATAAGCAGTCGCTTCGACTGTCATGGACTCTCCGCCGGAGGTATCTTCAGAACTACTGCTTTCGGAAGTGGAGGCAGATTCTACTGCTTCATTATCACTGTCGTCTGCTTCAGAGCTTTCTTCAACATCGCTTTCACTTGAGCTGCTGGAGCTTTCTCCGTACAGCGCTGCTTTTGTATTTGGCCCGATGATGCCGTCGACCGTAAGACCTTCATCAGCCTGAAAATCACGTACAGCTGCTGCCGTAATCGAACCAAAAATCCCGTCTACTTCATAATCGTAATATCCTTTATCATCGAGTACAGATTGGGCTTCGGATACAGAGTCATTGGAGTCCCCCTGGACTAGCAGGCTGTCTGATGCGTCACTTACCGCTGGTGCTGCAAAAGCTAGAGCTGTACCAAGAACTGCGCCGCCGATCCAATGTGAAGCTTTCGTAGATTTCATCATGGTTGAAAAATTCCTCCTCGGAGAGTATAAAAGTTTTTTTATTTAGTAAGCATTAAGGGTGAATGGACATAAACGAATTAGTATTGGATGCGTATATTTTGAAATAACCTATCGCACGTTTGTAAATTTAACTCGCAGGAGAAGAACTTTCAAGCGAATAGGACGAATGTAATGCAAACGTAACAAGATTAAGCTTTATGAAATATATGAGAAATTATGTGTAATATTTATAAAACGCTTATAGATAAAGGGTTTCAGGGCAATTGAACTTAAGATTTGATTGAAAAAACGAACGTAATATTACAAATGAAAAACGTGAGAAAAATAACCTAATTCTGATTTTTCGTGAGGAATGAACTAATCTATAAAAATCAGTAAAGCCAAAATATGCTGCAGAAGAAAAAAGGGGACAGGGCGGGGAGAAAACACTCCGGCAGTACAACAAAAAACCCCCTGAATCATCAGGAGGCCTGCAGAAAGCTATGTGGAAAACATAAATCGTGAGAAATTAGTTGTGCGTCAGTCGTTGCTTAAATGCTGATAAAGAGTGATTTTAAGTAAATCTGTCAGGACAGTCAGAGGGATATTTGACATCGACCATCCTTTTTCCATGGCTTTTTCCTTTGTTTTGTTCCAAATATTGTCGTCTTCGGCAACATCGATGAAATCATGGCCGGCAAATGTAATTTTAATATTATGGTAGCTTGTCACCTGCTTACTCAAGGTTTTATGCCGGGTAGCCTCGATCAGGCCTCCGTCGGTGAGCAGATACATATAATAATCGGTTTCTTCGTTTTTAGATGTGAGGCTGAATCCGGGCTTTTGCTCTTTCAGATCAATCAAAAGCTTCCTGATTGATTCCATGTCTCTTTCCATAACCATTTTATCTTCCACCTTTTTTATACTTACTGAAATTATAATATTGGGACTGGCTTAAATGCCAGAAAAGATTTACGTACCCGGGTGCTTTGATAAGAAATATTGTCATACGCACCTGTTAAAAAAGAAGCCGGGAAACGCCGGCTTCTTTTTCCGAATGCTTATTGCCAGACGTCTTCGGCAAGAGAAACAACGTGGCGAACTTTCGCCCATTGCTCTTCTTCAGTGAGGATATTGCCTTCTTCGGTAGAAGCAAAGCCGCATTGAGGGCTTAAACCAAGTTGTTCAAGTGGTACATATTTTTCTGCTTCCTGCAGTCTGGATTTAATTAAATCCGTATTCTCAAGTTCAGGGAATTTTGAAGTGATTAAACCGAGAACTACCTGAAGATCGCTGCGGTTCACATACTTTAAAGGCTCAAAGCCTCCGGAGCGCTCGTCATCAAATTCCAGCAGGAGGGCGTCGACGTTTAATTTACTGAACATATATTCTGAAACGGCGTCGTAGCTGCCGCTGGATGCATAGGTGGACTTGTAGTTGCCGCGGCAGACATGCATATATATCCGCATATCTTCAGGTTTATCAGCGATCGCTTCATTGACAGTGTTTACAAACATTTCCAGCGTTTCTTTCGGGTCCAGGCCTCGTGCTTCAAGCAAGCCGCCGGAAAGTACGAGGTCCTTATCCTTTTCAGCTCCGAGAAATAAAGACCAGGTTGTATCATCAAACTGAAGGTGGCGGCAGCCAGCCTTGTAAAGAGCCTGTATCGTATCCTTGTACACCTGCACGAGGTCTGAAAACAGCTCAGCTTCCGACTTATAGACATTTTTTTCTTCTTCGGTTACAGTCCGGAAAATAAACATGCTCGGACTTGGAACTGTCACGCGGGCGGCGTGCTCCCCTTTCAGGCTGTGCAGAAATTCGTACTCGCGGACAACAGGGTGGTCGCTGAAGGCTAATTTATTAACAACTTTAACCCCCTCGGCTTTTGTTTCCGTATTGTCGCTGAATACAAGCCCATGGTCCAATTTAATAAATTCTGCCCCTTCGACCTCCTGCATAAAATCGAGATGGAACCATGCGCGGCGGAATTCACCATCTGTTACGACCGGAAGACCAGCTTCTTTTTGTTTTTCAACAAGAGCAGCAATTTCTTCATTTTCAATGTCCCATAGCGCCCCGGCGCTTAACTCTCCCTCTGTGTACTGCTGGCGGGCTTTTTTGAGTCGCTCCGGACGGAGAAAGCTTCCTACGTGTTCTGCGCGAAACGGTGCTTTTGTCAAACCATCCACTCCTCTGTAATATGTAATGATTCAAAAATACCTGTATATTTTGCCTACTAATAGTATATGGAAGCCGATGATGGTTTGTCTACAGAAACCGTTGGAAGCAGAGCGTACTTCCAGGAAAATGAAAAACGGTGGTAACTTCTTTCTTAGCAGGCCGGCTAAGGACGCCGCTGAAAGACAATCACCGGCTCCCCGAGGTCGTTTGTGTGACAAACAGCCTTATAAGCGGAAAATAAACGGTAAAGGCCGTTAAAGCCTTTCAATTTGATTACAAACGCAATATCTTTCATACTCAACTTTTCTCCAGTGAGAGCATAAATCGTTTTTTTCGGCCGGAAGCTGTTGTCCATTTTGTCAGCGGTCTGCTTATCGATTTGCTGAAAAACGAGAATGGCTTTGAGCTGGCGGGCAAATTCGCCTTCTGCCTTCATGGCGGGGGCTTTTTTCTTTCGCGCCCGGTTTAGCGCGGACGGTTTTTCTACGGGGGTCATTATAAAATTCCTCCTGACAATAGTTTGGCTGCTTTTCTTTTATACCCCGAAAGCTGTCTCATTCAACCCAGCCGTTTATAGCGTTTTGAAGGAAGTTTATGAGAATAGAAAACCGTGAATAAAATAATCATCTCCAGCAGAAAGAAGGAACGGCCTGTGATTGAAATATTGATTGAACATGTACCGAGTACACTGCTGCATCTGCTAACCGGCGCAGCAGTAATGTATATATTTTACGGAAATCCGGATTTAATTGTTTCACAACGCTTGAAGGTGATGGCATTCGGTGTGATGGTGATTGTGCCTGATATCCCGAAGCTGTTTGGCAATTATATTTTTCATACGCTGCTGACGGTGCCATTTATTGCGGCAGCGTTCGCTCCGGTTGTCTGCCGCGTGCTCGGGGGAGGATTCCCAAAAGCCTGGACAGCTTCATTTTTTACGCTGGCCGTCGGCTCCATGCTGATTGACTTTCTGGGAAACGGTACTCAGTTTTTATTCCCAATAACCTCGAAGAATTTTTCTTACCCTCTGCTTTATCAGGAATGGTGGGTAATCGTACCGCTTGCGGGTGTCCTGGGGACGCTGGCTGTATGTGGAAAAAGAAATATTTTGCCCCGGCAGACATAAAAATGCATGAAAACCTCTTCAATTCCAATGAATATATTAGTAAACTTATAGTATATTTAGACTAGGAATTCTATTTAAAAGAAAAGAGGATGTCATGCGAAAATTGTATTATGGATTAACGTGCGGGATTTTCCTTTTAAGTGGCTGCAGCAGCGCTGGGGAAAATAAAAATTCTGAGACACAGAATGAAGCCTCGGAGGCGCAGAATGAAAATTCAGAAGCACAGACAGAAGAAGATTCCAAAAATCAGAAGCAGGAAGATGAAAGCGTTACGATTGGCGCGGCGGGAGACGTTTTGCTGCACGGGCGTGTATATAAAAGAATGGAAGAAGACGGGGAGTACGATTTCACTCCGGCGCTGAAGGCAGTTGCTCCGATGCTTGAAGAACCGGATTACACGATTGTGAACCAGGAATCAATACCCGGCGGCGAGGAGCTTGGTTTATCGGCTTATCCTTCCTTTAACAGTCCGTATGCAATTGTAGACGACCTTCAGGATGCCGGAGTGGACATGCTCTCCGGAGCCAATAACCATACGCTTGACCGTGGAATGGAGGCTGTAAACAATGCGATTAATCATTATGAGCAGACAGGTATGGATTACGTGGGAGTCTATAAGGACGAGGAAGATGCAGAGCGGCAGCGTATTGTAGATGTAAAGGACGTAGACATGGGTGTGCTTTCCTATACATATGGGCTGAACGGCATCGAGGTGCCGGAGGGGCATGAATATGTCGTGCAGAAAATTGATAAAGAACAAATACAGGAAGATGTCGAAGCGATGAGAGATGACGCGGACATCGTAGTTGTCAATATGCACTGGGGAAATGAATACGAGCGCCTTCCGAATGAAGAACAAAAAGAGCTGGCCCAATTTCTTGCAGACCAGGAAGTGGACGTAGTTATTGGTCATCACCCTCACGTGCTTCAGCCGATGGAATGGGTTGAGGGTGAAGAAGGAAATGAAACGCTTGTTTATTATTCTCTCGGCAATTTCTATTCCGGTCAGGATCAGGAATATACCGATACAGGCGGTATTGCTACATTCGATGTGGAAAAAGACGGCGAAGACGTGAAGATTACAGAGCCTAACGTTGATTTTACCCAGGTTGTACCGGGCCCTGAGGACCAGTACACAGTGAAGCCGATGGCCGAAGCAGACCACCCTGCTGAAGGTGGTGAAACCGAAGAGGATCTGCGCGAGCATGTGTATCAATGGATCGAAGAAAACGATTAAAGTACTAACCGTCTGAAACTGGGCGGGAATGCATAAATAATTTCATTTACTGTATTAAGATATTAAAAGACCTCTAATTTTAAATCAGAGGTCTTTATTTTTATGCGCCAAACCCATTAATGAACGGGTTGGAATCCATTTCGGCTTCGATATCGGTGAAGGGGCCGTGGCCGCAGGCTACTATTGTATTTTCCGGGAGTTCAAGCAACTGCTCGTGAATAGAGGCTAGCAGCGTATCCATGTCGCCTCCGTAAAGGTCAGTACGTCCAACACCACCTGAAAACAATACATCGCCGGAGAAGACTGTGTTGGTTTCTTTATGCCAATAGGAAACACTTCCCGGCGAATGGCCCGGTGTATGAAGCCATTGGAATTCAAAGCTGCCGAATTGAAGCGTTCCTTCAGACTGCAGAAGGTGATCCGCGGGCTTTGCAGTAAACGCAGCCTCCGGCATCATGCGTCCGGAGCCGTTTTTTTGGGCGTCCCCAGGCCAGTCCCTTTCATGCTCATGAAGATAAACAGGGATATTGTAGGCTTCCCGCACGGCATCAAGCGCACCGATATGGTCAAAATGGGCGTGTGTTAACAGAATGACTACAGGACGCATCTCGTTTTCCTGAAGATAGGTGAGCAGTTTATCGGCATCCCCGGCCGGATCAATAATTACGGCGTTTTTATCATTATCGTACAGAACATAGCAGTTTGTCTGCAGTGGTCCCAGTGGAAGCTGTTTCCAGTTCATAGTTTCCCTCCAATTTTTATGCTGATTTTAGTATAAACAATATTACAGTGAGAAGAAATGATTGATCCAAAGTGATAAACGAATGATGCAGTACAATTTATCGGAAACGTTCGGGTTAATTTTTTTCAGCATTGGTTTTTATCTGAATTAGTGATAGAATATGAGTAAATAAAGATGTACATATAATGCGCGGATGATGGTAAGGGGAGAGACTGCCAGGCAGCGCCGAAGGAGCAAGCCGTAACAGGTGAATCTCTCAGGCAAACAGACTCTTACTGGACGCTCCTCTGGAGAGCGCTTCTTTTAGAAGCCACCCACGAAGACACTCTTTCCGTACGACGGAAAGGAGAAACTTTCTGGTTATAGGACAGAGCTTCCATATCTTATGGAGTTCTGTCTTTTTTATGCTTTTTACTGTTTTGATTTTTCAGAAAATAATGATGAGGTGATTTTCTTGGCAGAATTAAAACGAACACCCCTGTATCCGGTATATGAAAAACACGGAGCAAAAACCGTCGATTTTGGCGGATGGGAAATGGCTGTTCAGTTTTCCGGCATCAAAGACGAGCACGAGGCGGTTCGTACAAAGGCTGGTCTGTTCGATGTTTCCCATATGGGTGAGGCGATCGTAGAAGGAGAGGGTGCTGCTGAATTTCTACAGTATATGCTCACAAACAACATAAAAAATGCAGAACCCGGAAAAGCACTTTATACCGCCATGTGTTATGAAGATGGAGGTACGGTTGACGATCTGCTCGTGTACCAGCTCGAAAAAGAAAAATACATGCTCGTTTTGAACGCAGCTAACATTGAAAAAGATCTGGAATGGCTTCGCCGCCACGTAACGAAAAACGTAAGTATTACCGATATTTCGGAAGAAACAGCACTAATCGCTGTACAGGGCCCGGTGGCAGAAACGGTGCTGCAGAAAGTAACCGATGCTTCTCTTGCAGAGATTCTGCCATTTCGGTTTGCTGCCGGTGCTTCAGTCGGAGAAGCAGAAAATATTATCATCTCAAGAACCGGCTATACCGGAGAAGACGGCTTTGAATTATACTGCCGGGCTGAAGAGGCCATCCGAAGCTGGGAGACGATCATGGAAGCAGGAGAATCCGAAGGACTCATTCCATGCGGTCTCGGCGCGAGAGACACCCTGAGGTTTGAAGCGAAGCTGCCGCTCTACGGCCAGGAGCTGAGCGCAAATATTACGCCGCTTGAAGCAGGCATAGGCTTTTGCGTAAAGCTGAAGCAGGAAGATAATTTCATTGGTAAAGAAGCTTTAAAAAAACAAAAAGAAGCGGGATTAAAACGTAAACTTGTCGGGATCGAAATGGTTGATAAAGCAATTCCGCGCCCGGGTTACATGGTACACAATGATGACGGAGAGGAAATCGGCTGGGTAACTACGGGCACTCAGTCGCCGACGCTGAAAGCAAATGTGGGACTTGCACTTCTGAATATTGGATGGACGAATCTCGGTCAGGCTGTCGAAGTGGATGTGCGGGGCAAAGCCAAACGCGCAAAAGTGGCAGCTGTGCCCTTTTATAAACGGGAAAAATAAACAGAGGAGGCACCAGAATGGATTATCGCTATCTGCCGGTAACCGGCGAGGATAAAGAAGAAATGCTTAAAACGATCGGTGTGGATTCGATCGGTGAATTGTTTGAGGACGTACCGGAAAATATTCGCTTTTCCGGAGAAATGAATCTGCCGAAGGCTCTTGGCGAAACGGATCTTCTAAAGGAAATGAAGCGCCTCAGTAACAGAAATACCAGCGTGCAGGACTGCGTCTCCTATCTCGGGGCAGGGGTGTACGAGCATTATATACCGACAGTCGTCGATCATGTGCTCCGGCGCTCGGAATTTTACACGGCATATACTCCGTACCAGCCGGAGATTTCGCAGGGCGAGCTGCAGGCAATCTTTGAATTTCAAACGATGATCAGTGAACTTACGGGAATGGATATTGCTAATTCGTCCATGTATGACGGGCCGACGGCGCTCGCAGAAGCAGCACTGATGGCCGCAAGTGAAAACAGAGGGAGGCGCCGTACCGTTGTCGTCTCTGGAACGGTTCACCCTGAAGCGCTCGATGTATTGAAAACATACGCTGCCGGGCCCGGACTTACAGTGAAAATCGTTCCCGAAAAGGACGGGCATACGGATATGGCTAAGCTTGAAGACATGATCGATGCTGATACCGCAGGAGTGATTGTGCAGTACCCAAACTTTTACGGTACTATTGAAGATTTAGCTGCTGTAAGGCAGGCAGCCGATAAAGAAAACTCGCTGATGATAGTGTCGGCAAATCCCCTTGCGCTCGGCGTTCTGACGCCGCCGGGAAGCTTCGGAGCGGATATTGTGGCAGGAGACGCTCAGCCTCTTGGTATTCCAATGCAGTTTGGCGGACCGCACTGCGGATTTTTTGCCACCACTAAAAAGCATATTCGGAAGGTCCCCGGGCGTCTTGTCGGACAGACGGAGGATGAAGACGGAAGCCGGGGTTATGTACTGACGCTGCAGGCAAGAGAGCAGCATATCCGCCGGGATAAAGCGACATCCAACATTTGTTCAAACCAGGCTCTGAACGCGCTGGCTGCTTCTGTCGCAATGACGGCTCTCGGTAAAAAAGGGCTGAAGGAAACGGCAGAAAGAAATGTTAAAAGTGCTCATTTCTTTAAACAGCTGCTCAAACAAAAAGGCATTGAGCTTGTCCATGAGGCGCCATCGTTTAATGAATTTGTGGTTGACCTCGGCCGTCCAGTGGCAGAAGTGAATGAACAGCTATTCAGGCAGGGGATCATCGGCGGGTATGATTTAGGTGAAGTGTCGGCGGATAAAAAAGGCCAGATGCTCGTATGTGTGACTGAACTTCGCACAAGAGAACAGCTGGAAACCTTTGCCAAACATTTGGAGGTGCTTGTACATGAAACAGCCTAACCAACCGTTAATTTTCGAACAAAGCAAACCAGGGAGGGTAGCGTATTCCCTTCCTGAGACAAATATACCTGAACAAAGCCTGAGCGATATTTTGCCCGGGGCTAATATCCGGGAAGAAGAGCCGGCACTGCCGGAAGTATCTGAACTGCAGTTGATGAGACATTATACGGCGCTTTCGAATCGAAATTACGGAGTGGATTCGGGCTTTTACCCGCTCGGGTCCTGCACGATGAAATACAATCCGAAAATCAATGAAGAAACGGCCCGCATGGCCGGTTTTGCCTCGACGCATCCGTACCAGCCGGAAGCACAGGTGCAGGGGAATCTCGAAATGATGTACGACCTGCAGCAGGCGCTTGCTGAAATAACCGGTATGGATGAAGTGACGCTGCAGCCGGCGGCCGGTGCCCAGGGAGAGTGGACCGGTTTGATGCTGATCCGGGCGCTTCACGAAGCGAACGGAGAAACGGGACGCACGGAAGTAATCGTGCCCGACTCTGCGCACGGGACGAACCCTGCTTCAGCAACGGTGGCAGGATTCGATCATGTAACGGTCCGGACCGATGCACGCGGACTGGTGGACCTTGAGCATTTAAAAGAAGTAACGAGCGAAAAAACGGCTGCCCTCATGCTCACGAACCCGAATACACTCGGTTTGTTTGAGGAAGATATTATGGAAATGGCCGATACGATCCATCAGGCTGGCGGCCGGCTCTATTATGACGGGGCGAACTCCAATGCTATTATGGGCATCACAAGACCCGGGGACATGGGATTTGATGTCGTTCACCTGAACCTGCATAAAACATTCACGGGCCCTCACGGAGGCGGTGGGCCCGGCAGCGGGCCGGTTGGCGTAAAAAAAGAGCTGATCCCTTATCTGCCGGGGCCGGTGCTTGCAAAAGAAAATGGTAAGTACTACTGGGATAAAGACCGTCCGCATTCCATCGGCCGCGTCAAGCCGTATTACGGTAACTTTGGCATTAACGTACGTGCCTACACGTATATCCGTACGATGGGAGCAGAGGGACTCAAAAGAGTATCAGAGTATGCTGTATTAAACGCCAATTATCTAATGAGACGGCTTGAGCCGTATTTTGACCTCCCATACGGCGGTCACTGCAAGCACGAATTTGTGATTTCGGGCCGCCGCCAGAAGAAGCTCGGCGTACGTACGCTCGATATGGCTAAACGCCTGCTTGATTATGGTTACCATCCGCCGACCATTTATTTTCCGATCAACGTCGAAGAGTGCATGATGATCGATCCGACGGAAACCGAAGCGAAAGAAACGCTTGATGCGTTCGCAGACGCCATGATCGGGATTGCCAGAGAAGCAGAGGAAGACCCGGAAATGGTGCAGGAGGCTCCTCACACTACCGTAGTCGGAAGGCTGGACGAGACGCTGGCAGCACGTAAGCCAGTGCTGACATATAATACTGAAACGTCGCTCAAGTCCATGAAATAAATAAATCGATGAGGTTTTCGGACTTCAAAGATATAAAAAAAGGAAGAGCATGCCAGCTCTTCCTTTTAATTATGCGCTTTTTTTCTTTTTGCTGATCTTACCTGTCCAACGCTTGAATCCGCCTTTCAGGTGATAGATATCCCGGTTTCCCTTATGCTTTTTGATCAATTTTGCAGCTTGCTTTGAACGCATGCCGGATTGGCAGTATAAATAAACAGGCTGGTCTTCCCGGATCTCCACCATCCGCTGCTTCATTTGGGAAACAGGAATGTTCCGGGCCCCGAGGATGTGGCCGCCGTCATATTCTTTCGGCTCACGCACATCGATAAGCTGGGCTTTACGATAGCCTTTAATAAAATCTTCCTGTGGTAATGCAGTTAAGTCTTTCGGGCCGACAAACCGTCGTACAATAAGAAAAACTAATACCGCAATAAACACTATCCATAGCCATTCAAATATCATATATATTATTTCACCTCTTTCCGGGTCGATTGCAGATTAATTATAACGCATAACCCTGGTACTTTGCTAGATTTCTAATTAACGGGCTGTCATTTTTATATATAGAAAGCAGTGATCTCTGCTACAATGGAAATGGAAAAATCGAGAAAGAGAGATGAACATTAATGGCAAAAGATACTTGGCTTTTTATAGATTCAGGCAATCAGTCACCAGCCTATAACATGGCGCTCGATGAAAAACTGCTGCAATGGCACAGTGAAGGACTGATTCCGCCGGTAATCAGATTTTACGGTTGGAATCCGCCTACGCTTTCGGTCGGTTACTTCCAAAAGGCGAAGAAAGATATTGATATGGATGCAGTGGAAAAGCACGGCGTAGGTTTTGTGCGCCGGCCGACGGGAGGTCGGGCGGTTTTGCATGATCAGGAGCTGACCTACAGCATCATCGTTTCAGAAGATCATCCCGAAATGCCGGAAACGGTGACAGAAGCCTACCGCGTACTGTCGGAAGGGATTCTGCAGGGATTTTTAAAGCTCGGCCTGGATGCTTATTTTTCCGTGCCGAAAACGAAGGAAGAAGAGGATTCTTTGAAAAATCCCCGTTCGGCTAATTGTTTTGATGCCTCATCGTGGTATGAGCTGGTGGTGGAGGACCGGAAAATTGCGGGGAGTGCCCAGACGAGACAGCGCGGCGTTATCCTTCAGCACGGTTCGATTATTCTGGATCTTGATGAGGATAAATTGTTCGATTTGTTTAAATATCCGAGCGAGCGCGTGCGGGAAAGAATGCAGAAAACCTTTAAAAATAAAGCTGTAGCAATTAATGAGCTGACGGATACGCCATTTACCCTTGGCGATCTGCGCAAAGCATTTAAGGAAGGATTTGCCGACGGTCTGAATGCCGGCCTTGAAGAATATGAGCTGACCACCGTCCAAGAACAAGAGGTGCAGCAGCTGGCCGCAGAGCGCTACCAGTCAGAGGAATGGAATTTCAGGCGCTGATACAGTGCATAAATCACGGAATAAAAATACAAAAGACCGCTCCGGAGCGGTCTTTTGTTGATTACGCATATAAATACTCAGTTATAGGTGACAAGCGGCTGGGTATCCCCCGCTTCGAATAGTTCTACCTCCCGGCGGAATTCTCCAAGCAGCTCTCTCGTTACGGGAGAGTCTCCGTATCCGGCTTCAAATGAGCCCTGAATGGATCGCACAGGCACAATTTCAATCGAAGTGCTCGTCATAAACATTTCGTCAGCCTCCTGGGCCTCCCCGATAGTAAACGGACGTTGTTCAACGGGAATATTCAGCTGCTTTGCAAGCTGAAGTACATAGCGTTTAGTGATACCTTCGAGAATATAATTGCTCTGCGGATGGGTAATAATCGTTTCATCTTTAACAATAAAGGCGTTAGTGGAAGAGCCTTCCGTAATAACGTCTCCGCGGTGCTGGAGGGCCTCTGCGCAGTGGTGGTCCTCTGCGGCCCGTTTGGCAAGGACGTTTCCGAGCAGGTTAATGGTCTTTATGTCACAGCGAAGCCAGCGGATGTCTTCAGTGGCGTACACATCAATACCGTCGGACTGCTTAGCAAACGGCACCTCGGCCGCTTTTGTAAAACCGGTTAGTACAGGGGCATTGCCGCGTTCATACAAATGATCCCGGGCCTGGATTCCTCTGGTCAGCTGAAAGTAAATATAGCCCGTGGTAAGCCCGTTTTTATCAATCAACCGGCGGAGAAGCGATTTCATAGTATCGGGGGAATAGGGAACTGCCAGGTCAAGTTTAGAGGCACTGTCCTGAAAACGCTCAAGATGACCTTCCTGGAGGAATAATTTCCCGTTATATACCCGGATTACTTCATAAATACCGTCGCCGAAATAATAGCCGCGGTCGTCAAATGAAATAGCGGCTTCCTCTTTTGGGATGATGGATTCGTTATACATCACATAGCTCATGAATGCTGCCTCCTTCAATACTTTATATTGTACAAGATTGCAGATGCGAAAAAAAGAAAAGCCCTTCAAAAGGGAAAGAATTATTCAGAAAACAAAAAAGTTTCTTAGGGGCAATTTTGAAATATGGGTTAATAATAAGAAAAAGAAGGTTTGTTTTTTAGAAATAGTTTCGTTAAAATGAAGAAAGCCAATTTTTTTGTGTGACGGTTTTTATCATATTTATTGGAGGGTCTCGATGCCGACTCCTAGTATGGAAGATTATTTAGAGCGGATCTATCAACTGATTGAATCAAAAGGTTATGCGCGTGTCTCAGACATTGCAGAGACGCTGGAAGTGCATCCTTCCTCGGTAACAAAAATGGTCCAAAAACTCGATAAGATGGAATATCTGATTTATGAACGGTATCGGGGACTTGTGCTGACTTCAAAAGGAAATAAAATAGGGAAGCGTCTGGTTTACAGGCATGAGCTGCTTGAGAAGTTTTTACATATTATCGGTGTGGAAGAGGACAAAATATATGCCGATGTGGAAGGAATTGAACATCATCTCAGCTGGGATGCGATTGACCGTATTGGAGATGTTCTTCAGTATTTTGAAGAGGATGATGAACGTGTGCAGGCGCTGAGCGACATTCAGCGTTCGTATGAATAAAAAAGATCAGGCGTTTATTTTACGCCCGATCTTTTTTTCGGTTTTTGTTTCCCTGAATTACTTTCAGGTTTGCATCGTTTCGTCGTTTACTGGAGTTTTTAGCGGATTTTTTCTTCTGCTGCTTCTGGGCCTGTTTGAAATTTTTCGCCTGATTTCCTTTCGCTGCCCCAGGCCGTCCCGAAGCAGCATTAGAGCCGGCTTGGTATTGGTTCATCATCGCGCGCTTCATGATAACTTTTGTGAAAAGGAAATATAATCCAACAGCGATAGCTGCACCAATAACAAGATAGAGAAGCAGACCAAGCGGGTCTGTTACGAGCCGGTAACCCACCCCTAAAATGGCAAGTCCCAGCACAACAGTGGCAATGGGATTTTTCAGCGCTTGCTGCATGGAACACACCTCTCGTTTCGTTAAAATTTTCATGCGTTATCAGCGGGCAGGGACAGTTATATCGAAAATTAATCAAATAGTATAGTACATTAAATAGTAAAAATCAGAGATACCCTGATATCCTTCTTGCTAAATCAAACAGCTTCCTTGAGAAGATTTACTTCCATACCCGCTGGGTGAGGCGGTGAAACTTTCTGCAGAGGCATAAGGAGGTAGGGGGGATAGAGTGTTAATAGAAATAGTACTTAAATTTTACAATAAAGATTTGAAATGCGCTACTTTTAAACATTCTCTCACAGTAATATTAATATTCCCATATTCTAACGAAAATACACGTGATATATAAATGAATCTCTCCACCCTCCTAATGCCTGTTTCCCTTCCGGGCGTTGTGTTACGATAAACAGGGAAGCAAAGTTAATCGAAAAAGAGGTGTCGGTAATGCACGAAATCACAGCACGTATTCGGGAAGACCTTGAACATAAAAAGCTCGACGCTCTAGTGATACAAAGCCCTTATAATCGCCGTTATGTGAGTGGTTTTACCGGTTCGGCCGGTACGCTGGTTATCACAAAAAAATCGGCCCGGCTGATTACGGATTTTCGTTATGTGGAGCAGGCTAACGATGAAGCCCTTGATTTCGAGGTGGTGGAGCAGAAAGGCTCGGCATGGGATATGGTCGAAGAGATCGCCCAGAGTGAAGAAGTGACCTCCATCGGATTTGAAAAGCAGCATGTAACCTATGCACAGTTTGAAGATATGAGAGAAAAATTAAGCGGATCCCTTTCTCCGGTATCGGGAATCGTGGAAAAGCAGCGGGCGTACAAATCTAAAGAAGAAGTGGAAAAGCTGCAGACAGCGGTCAATATTGCTGAGGATGCGTTTGAACACATTAAATCGATCATTGCCCCGAACATGACCGAGCTTGATGTAAGTAACGAGCTGGAATTTTACATGAGAAAAAACGGGGCAGCGGGATCTTCATTTGATATTATCGTTGCTTCAGGCTGGAGAGGCGCTCTTCCTCACGGTATCGCTTCCGATAAAGTGATAGAGGATGGGGAGCTGGTGACGCTTGATTTTGGGGCTTATGTGGACGGATACTGCTCGGACATTACAAGAACCCTCGCTGTCGGTGAACCCAATGACGACCTGAAAAAAATATATCAAACCGTATATGAAGCCCAGGTGAAGGCCGTGGAGCAGATTGGGCCGGGAATGACCGGAAAAGAAGCAGATGCGATCGCGCGGGAGCATATTAATAAAGAAGGTTTCGGCGAGCGCTTCGGCCACAGTCTCGGGCATGGACTCGGTATGGAAGTGCATGAACAGCCGGGCGTTTCCCCGAAAAGCGATGTGCAGCTCGAGCCGGGCATGGTGATTACCATTGAACCGGGGATTTATGTACCGGAGCTTGGCGGCGTTCGAATAGAAGACGACGTTCTTATTACCGAAACAGGCATCCGGAAGCTCAGCTACTCCGCAAAAGAGCTGACGATTGTCGGCAATTAACCGGGAGCGCGTATAAAAAAACGCACAGCTGTGATATAGTAATAATCGATCAATTGAAGAGTGGAGGAACGTTTATGGTTTCAGTTAATGATTTTAAAACAGGACTCACCATCGAAACAGACGGCGATATCTGGACAGTGGTCGAATTCCAGCACGTAAAGCCTGGAAAAGGGGCAGCATTTGTCCGCTCCAAACTCCGCAGTCTGCGTACGGGTAACATTCAGGAAAAAACTTTCCGCGCGGGTGAAAAAGTGAATAATGCCCACATCGAACGCCGGAAAATGCAGTATTTGTATGCGAGCGGTGATGTGCATACATTTATGGATATGGAGACGTTTGACCAAATGGAATTGACGAGCGATCAGCTGAAGTATGAATTAAACTTTCTGAAAGAAAACATGGAAGTGTCCATCACCAGTTATGGGACTGAAACACTTGGTGTTGAAGTGCCTAACACGGTAGAGCTTGAAGTCAAAGAAACAGACCCAAGTATTAAAGGTAACACTCAGTCCGGAGGATCCAAGCCGGCAGTGGTAGAAACCGGCTATCGTCTGCAGGTCCCTATTTTCATTGAAGAAGGCGAGCGGATCGTGGTCGATACAAGGACCGGCTCATACGCCTCCCGTGCCTAAAAACTAACGGCCTGCCATTGGGGAGGCCGTTTTTTCTTGAACAAATAAACGCAGGTGGCTCCGGACCGGTGAAATTGCAGAATCACCGTGATATAATGGAATGGAATTTTGAGCGGTAATACGGAAAGAGAGGCTATTATATGGAATGGAATGATTTAACGGAAGGCGCAAAAGCGGTACTTGAACAGACCCGCAATATGAAAAGCGACCAAATACAGATCGTGGAATTTGAAATAGGGTTTGAGCACCAGTACGGAGAACCCGGCCATGAATATACGGTATCGATTCAGGAAGAAGATTACCAAAGCATTAAACAGTTTGCTGAAGAAAATGAGTACGGAGAAAAATATCATATGGCCCGGAATAAGGATATTGTCAAATTGATTCTGCTTGAAAAAGGAAAAATCCCTGATAATCTTTCTGAATATCCCGTATTCCGCCAATATAAATACGAATATGTACAAAAGCAGAAAGAAGCGGAAGAAAAAGAAAGAGCAGAAGCAGAGGCGGAGCAGGACGAATAAAATCATGCTGCATAGAAAGCGGGGAGCGCTGTGAGCGAATACACGCTGCTTACGATAGGCGAAGAAAAAGAAAGCCTGGGAAATATTGAGATCGCCCGGGACGTGATTGAAGTAGTGGCAAGCATTGCCGCGCTCGAAGTCGAAGGGGTATACGACCTGCAGGGCAGCATCGCAGATGATGTAGCAGAGCGTCTCGGCCGGAAATCATACGGCAAAGGTGTGAAGATAGACTTGACTGAAAGCGGGGCGGTGGTAACGATCAGCATGCTGATTCATTACGGAAGCTCTGTGCCCGTTACGGCTAAGCAGGTACAGGAAAACATTCAGCAGACCGTACGGGGCATGACAGATATTCACATCGATGCGGTGAACGTACACATTATCGGCCTGCAGTTCCCTGAAGAAGAGCAGCCGTTACAGGAACAGGAAAAATGAACAGGGGGGCTCTCCCGCAACCGTTTTTCGGGGCAGCCGTCCTTCTTTCATTTACGAATACGGCTCCGGGTACATAGGAGAAAAGGAGAACACGAAATGAATCGACGTTTAGCCAGGCTTCGGTCCGTACAGGCACTGTACCAGATGGATATTACAGATGTTGATGCAGACCAGGCAATAAAAAATTCCATGCTCGAGGATGAAGAAGCAGATGAATTTCTGATTTCTGCGGTGCATGGCGTATGGGAACACCTAGTAGAAATTGATGAACGGCTCGTAGATCAGCTTGAACACTGGACTCTTGAACGGGTTGGGAACGTGGACCGGGCTATTTTAAGAGAGTGCGTTCATGAGATGTTATATGTACCTGATATTCCACTGCATGTCAGCGTCAATGAAGCCATTGAACTGGCCAAAGCATTCGGTGGTGTAGAGGCAGGGAAATTTGTCAACGGCGTGTTGTCGAATATTTTAAGCGATTGTGAGCGTGAAGGGAGAGAGAGCGAATGAGTGCCCAACTGATCAGCGGCAAAGAAGTAGCAGCTTCATTGCGTGAAGAAATCAAGCAGGAGGTCGCCTCCTGGAATAACGGAGAGCAAATACCGGGCCTTGCCGTGGTTTTAGTAGGAGATAATCCGGCTTCGAGGTCGTACGTCAAAGGAAAGCAGAAGGCGTCTAAAGAAGTCGGTATCCATTCAGAATTAAAAGAACTGCCGGAATCGGTTACTGAAGAAGAACTTTTGCAGATTGTAAAGGATTATAACGACAATGAAGATATCCACGGAATTTTGGTGCAGCTGCCGCTGCCGGATCACATTTCGGATAAAAAAGTAATTGAAACCATTTCGCCTGATAAAGATGTAGATGGGTTTCATCCCATTAACATCGGCCGGATGATGACCGGCCAGGAGGCGTTTCTTCCCTGTACTCCATACGGCATTATTAAAATGCTTGAATACACCGGGGTTTCAATTGAAGGCAAACACGCTGTCGTTCTCGGACGAAGCAATATCGTCGGTAAACCGATGGGTCAGCTGCTTTTAAATAAAAATGCTACGGTTACTCACTGCCACTCACGCACGAAAGACCTGGAGTCCTACATGCAGTCGGCAGATATTTTGATTGCGGCCATCGGCCGGCAGGAATTCGTTAAAGGAAAAGATGTTAAACCGGGAGCTGTCGTGATAGACGTCGGGATGAACCGCAAGGAGGACGGTAAGCTTTGCGGAGACGTTGATTTTAAAGAAGTGAGCGAGAAAGCCTCATACCTCACGCCGGTACCGGGAGGCGTCGGTCCGATGACGATTACGATGCTCCTCTACAACACACTGCAATCTGCTAAACGTTTTCACCGGCAGGAGGCATAAGGCCATGCAGTCACCTGCAGATAAATGGCTCTCCGTTTCCCAGCTGACGGGTGCGATCAAGCGTTCTATCGAACAGAATCCGGGGCTGCAGAAAGTATGGCTCCGCGGAGAAATCTCAAACTTTAAAAAGCACAGCAGGGGTCACATGTATTTCACCCTGAAGGACGAGCAGGCGAGAATATCGGCGGTTATGTTTGCCGGAAAAAACAAAAATCTTTCTTTTATTCCGGAAAACGGCATGAAGGTTCTCGTAACAGGCAGCGTCTCTGTGTATGAGCCTTTCGGGCAGTACCAGATGTATGTGAACGCGATGGAGCCGGATGGGATCGGACAGCTGTACGTGCGCTTTGAACAGCTGAAAAAACAGCTGGAGGCCGAAGGGCTGTTTGCACCGGAGAATAAGCGTTCTCTCCCGCCCATCCCAAGGCATATTGTCGTAATTACGTCGCCGACCGGTGCAGCCATACGGGATATTGTATCCACCCTGAAGCGACGTTTTCCCCCGGTGAAAATCACATTGTTCCCTGTGCTGGTGCAGGGGGAACAGGCGCCGGGGTCGATCACCCGGGCTCTTGAGAGAGTCGAAAAAATGACCAGCGCAGATGTAGTCATCGTTGGACGCGGAGGCGGCTCTATCGAAGACCTGTGGGCGTTTAATGAAGAAGTGGTGGCACGAGCCATCCGGAACGTAAGCGTGCCGGTGATTTCCGCTGTGGGACACGAAACAGATGTTACGATTGCCGACTTTACTGCGGATGTGCGGGCAGCGACGCCAACAGCGGCTGCTGAGATAGCTGTCCCGATGATCAGTGAACTCGAAGAAAAAGTCCGGCAGCTGCAGAATCGCCTGCACCGGCAGATGAATTATAAAATACAGGAGCAGCGCACCCGGCTTGCCAAGCTCCGTCGCTCGTATGCATTTAAATACCCGGCCCGCCTGTTTGAGCAAAAAGAACAGGATCTTGACCGGATGATGGAAAGGCTTGAAAAGCAGGCGCTGCAGACGATAAAAACAAGCAGGCAGAAGCTTGAAGAAACAGAAAAGCGGCTTATGCGCCAGCACCCCGAGCGCTTAATCGAACTTGAACGCGAGCGGATGCACGAAAAGCGGGCCCGGCTGCAAAAAGCGATGAATCAGCAGGTGGAGCGGAAAAAAGCCACTTTTGCAAAATCACTGCAGGCGCTTGAGCTGCTCAATCCGCTGGCTATTTTACAGCGCGGCTACAATGTTGCTTACGACGAAAATGATAAGGTGCTGTCTTCGATTGCCCAGGCAGAAGAAGGAAGCAGCCTGCGGATGTATATGACGGATGGGTATCTGCAATGTGAAGTTAAAGAAAAAGGGGAAGATGGCTTTGAGGCACTTTCCCGTCCGGAAAAGGAGCGGTAATCTTGGCAGAACAAGAACAAACTTTTGAACAGGCGATGGAAAAGCTCGAGCAGATCGTAGAACGGCTCGAGGAAGGCGAAGTGCCTCTGGAAAAAGCGATCACGATGTATCAGGAGGGCATGACGCTTTCCAACACGTGTCATGAAAAGCTGCAGAAGGTTGAAAAGCAGATGGACGAAATTGTGGATGAGAACGGAGAGGTAACACCGCTTGAAAACGAGGAACCGGGCGAATGAGTGCAGACCTCCAGCATTTTTTCGATACATACCGGCCGTCTGTCGACCGGGCTCTGACTGACCGGGTACGTGCATTAAAAACGCCGGAGACGCTGAAAGAAGCGATGCTTTATTCTCTCGAAGCAGGAGGGAAACGCGTGCGTCCGCTGCTTTCACTGGCTGTGCTGCAATGCTACCGCCCGGTGGAAGAAGAGGATCTTCCGGCCGCGTCTGCCGTGGAGCTGATTCATACGTATTCGCTCGTCCATGATGATCTGCCGTCGATGGACGATGATGACTGGCGCCGGGGACAGCCGACGAATCATAAAAAATTCGGGGAAGCCGCTGCCATTTTAGCAGGGGATGCTCTGCAGACGACAGCCTTTTCCTGGATTGTGGAAGCCGGCCGGCCGGCTTCTGCCGCTGCCAGACTGCAGCTGGTACAGGAGCTGGCTGAGGCCTCCGGAAGCGAAGGCATGGTTGGCGGTCAGATGGCCGACCTCGAAGGGGAAAGGCAGTCTCTCACCCTGGAGGAGCTCGAATACATTCATCATCATAAAACGGGAGATCTGTTGACCTACGCAGCAGTTTCCGGATCGCTGATAGCAGAAGCTGCAGACGAAGATGTGGAAAACTGGCGTGCATTTGGCCGGGAACTCGGTCTCGTTTTTCAAATTAAGGATGACATTCTGGATGTAGAGGGCTCTCTCGAGGAAATGGGAAAGTCCTCCGGAAGCGATGAAACGAAAGAAAAAAGCACGTATCCAAAGCTGCTGACGCTTGAAGGGGCAAAAGAGAAACTCGCCCATCATATTGAACAGGCGGAAAAGCTGCTCGGGCGCATGACGGTAGACACGTCCCTTTTAACAGCATTTCTCCAATATGTTGGTCAGCGTAATCACTAAAGCAGAACGAATTAGTTTTCAGGACAGAAAAACCATGCTAAAATAATTTTGAAAAGTTGAATGGTGCAGTATCCTAGTCGGTTCTCCATTTTCGAAGGCGGGCCTAAAAATCCGCTGAAGGGCACATCGATGAAGTTCCTGGCGTCGGCTTGCGGCGCCCAGCCCTGGGTCGGTGCTGGGAGTTAAGGCGTAAGGGCGATCCACAATGGCATGTGGGCGCGAACCCTTTCGCCGTGGAGGCTGCGGTTATGCATCCGGGTCATCCTGGAAGACGGATACCGTCCCGGACGCATGCCGCGGTAAGACCTGTTGCAAGGGCCAAGGGAAGGCCTTTCGACAGCGTAGCCTGCCTTGAGTGGAACAGTGGGGAGGTCGTTTAATTGGTATCATACCGGTCGGCCAACTGGTATGGGACCCAACAACTGAAACTTGTTCTGCAAAAGAGGATAAGAAAGTGGCACGGAACTGCCGGGGAAAACCCCTAGGCTGTTTGACGCACGTCCGGAGTGGATTGCAGTGTGGTCTGAGTGGTAATTCAGTCGAACTGCCGGTGACGGCGTTCACCAGGCATTAAAGGGAAACCACCGATTCGGCGACGAATTGGCTGCCTGGTGGGAAATCCTACTGGACCTAAGCCACAAGGTTTACGCTCCGGGCGACCATTCAACTTTATACATAAGTAGTTGAAGAAGCGCTGACAGGCGCTTTTTTCTTTTACGTGAGTGTTTGAGGGGAAAGCAGAGAAAAGCTTAAATGTATGTTATTTAGGGTATAAACAATCAGGCCAGAGCACAAAATGATATTAAAAGAATGAGATGTACGTTATGATAAAAACAAAGAATTTGGTGATAAGTGAAGATGAATAGTTTATGGAAAAAATCACTCCGGTGGAGTACGTTAATTGGGTTTGTTACCCTGATACTTGCAGCAATCTTCTCGGTAGTCTCGACAGCAGTGCTTTCGGGGGTTGGCTGGGCGATTGGCATGGTAGTCGTGCTGATCATCGTATTTACCGGTGTCATCTTTGATGTGATCGGTGTAGCTGCCACCGCGGCAAAGCCGAGACCATTCAATGCAATGGCCGCTAAAAAAGTTCCCGGGGCCTCCCACAGTGTTTTTATTCAGCGGAACGCCGACCGGGTTGCGAACTTTTGTGCCGACGTGATCGGCGATATCAGCGGGGTTGTAAGCGGGACGGCCAGCTCGGCAGTTGTTGTGCAGCTTGGTATGACCATTGGCACAAATAACAGCTCCAACGGCCAGCTGGTTCTAAGTACTATATTCACCGCTGTCGTGGCAGCGCTCACAGTCAGCGGGAAAGCACTTGGGAAAACACTAGCGATTACGTATGCGAATAATATTGTTTTTCAGGTCGGAAGAGTCTTGTATTTTATTGAAAATAAGTTAAAAATTAAGCTGATTCCAAAGAAAAGAAGATGGAAGTCATCAACAGAAAAACATAGCAGGTAGGGGGATTTAAATGAACTTGGAAACGATCCAAGACCCTGGATTCATGAAGGAATACAATGATAAAGAGCTAAAAGCACTCGGGGAAGACATACGGGCTTTTCTAATTGAAAAATTATCCGTTACGGGCGGCCATCTCGGTCCCAATCTCGGAGTAGTGGAATTAACGCTCACCCTGCACCAGCTGTACAACACGCCAAAAGACAAACTCATCTGGGACGTCGGGCACCAGTCCTACGTGCACAAAATTTTAACTGGACGCGCGGATCGCTTTGATTCGCTGCGCCAGTACCAGGGGCTTTGCGGCTTCCCTAAACGCTCAGAAAGTGAACATGACGTATGGGAGACAGGCCACAGCTCGACGTCGCTGTCTGCGGCAGAGGGAATGGCGCTTGCGAATCAGCTGAAGGGCGAAGATGCCAAAGTAGCAGCTATTATTGGTGATGGAGCCCTTACTGGCGGTATGGCTCTCGAAGCACTTAACCATATCGGGCATGAACAGACGGACGTTACTATTATTCTGAACGACAATGAGATGTCGATTTCTCCGAACGTAGGGGCACTCCACAGTATGCTCGGCCGTATTCGGACAGCCGGTACTTACCGCAGAACGAAAGAAGACGTCGACCATATGCTGCGCAGAATTCCTGCGTTCGGGTCGAAGCTTGCTTCCTATGCCGACCGGATGAAAGACAGCATGAAGCAGATGGTTCTGTCCGGCATGTTTTTTGAAGAGCTTGGATTTACGTATCTCGGTCCAGTGGATGGTCACGATCTCGATGACCTGCACGCTAACATTAAATATGCCAGAGACACTAACGGACCGGTGATTGTGCATGTCCTCTCCAAAAAAGGCAAAGGCTACACCCCGGCGGAGGAGGATGCCAAAGGAACGTGGCACGGTCTTGGGCCATATAAAATTGAATCCGGTGAAGTAATTAAAAAACCGGCAGCCGCGCCTGCCTACAGTGCCGTATTCAGCAATACCCTGCAAAAAATAGCAGAACAGGATTCGCGTCTGGTGGCCATAACAGCGGCTATGGCCGGCGGTACGAAGCTCGACACGTTTGCGGACAAATTCCCGGATCGCATGTTTGACGTAGGCATCGCCGAACAGCACGCTACGACGATGTCTGGAGCGCTTGCCACGCAGGGAATGAAGCCGGTGTTCGGCGTGTACTCCACGTTTTTGCAGCGGGGCTACGACCAGCTTGTTCATGACGTCTGCCGCCAGAATCTGAATGTGCTCTTTGGCATTGACCGTGCAGGACTGGTCGGCGCTGATGGAGAGACGCACCAGGGCGTGTTTGATATTGCATACCTGCGGCATTTACCGAATATGAAAATATTGATGCCGAAGGATGAAAATGAACTGCAGCATATGCTGTACTCGGCTTTCCATAATGACGATGGCCCGACAGCTGTCCGCTATCCGCGTGGTAACGGCCTCGGAGTGGAGATGGATGAAGAGTTTCAAATGATTCCTTATGGCAAATGGGAAATCGTCCGTGAAGGGACGGACTGTACGATCCTCTCGTTTGGAACAATGCTTCCAATCGTAGAGGAGGCAGCTGCTTTGTTAAGCAGTCAGGGCACAGATGTCCGTATCGTTAATGCCCGTTCAGCCAAGCCGCTTGATGATGAAATGCTCGAAGAATTAGCTGAAGAAGGTAAGCCGGTGCTGACAGTCGAAGAAGCAGCACTGAAGGGCAGCTTCGGAAGTGCCGTGCTTGAATATATGGCCGACCATGAGCATGACTCGCTTCCAATCCGCCGGATGGGCATTGCCGACTACTATGTAGAGCATGGCAGTGTGCCGGAGCTTTATGAAGAACTGGGCCTCACGCCAGAGAAAGTAGCGGAAAAAGTGGCGGCGATGACCAGTAAAGAAAGAACAAATATCCGCGGATGAATAAAGAACGCATTGATACGCTGGTAGTGCAGAAGGGACTATTTGATTCCCGGGAAAAAGCTAAACGGGCAATTATGGCAGGTCTTGTACTGGCAGATGATGAAGTGGTGGACAAGCCCGGCGCAAAAATAAGTGATGAGGCAGCTTTACGCCTGAAGGGAAAGCAGATGCCCTACGTCAGCCGGGGCGGATTAAAGCTGGAAAAAGCTATTGAGTCTTTTCAGCTGGAGCTGCAGGACGCTGTGGTGCTCGATGTCGGAGCTTCTACCGGGGGCTTCACCGACTGCGCGCTGCAAAACGGGGCTTCTATGGTATATGCGTTGGATGTCGGCTACAATCAGCTCGCCTGGAAGCTTCGCCAGGACCCCCGGGTAGAGGTGATGGAAAGAGTGAATTTCAGGTACCTGGATAAAAGTCAGCTGACGCGCGGGCTTCCCGGGCTGCTGATCGCTGACGTATCCTTTATCTCTCTGGAAAAGCTTTTCCCGGTGATGCCGCAGGTGCTGGCCGCAGGTGCCGGCTTTTGCGTACTCATCAAGCCGCAGTTTGAAGCGGGACGGGAAAAGGTTGGCAGAAAAGGCATTGTCAGGGACCCCGCGGTGCACAGGGAAGTACTGAAAAAAACAATTCAGTCAGCCGAAAGCTATAACTTAGTGCCGGAAGCGCTCGATTTTTCACCGATTACCGGGGGAGACGGCAATATTGAATACCTGCTGTATGGTTCGGTATTAAGCGATAAGCCGTCTCCTCTTAGTGAAGAGCAAATAGAAGCTGTAGTTCGTGATGCACATGAATCATTCAAGAAAAAACTGGAACCTTCGTAAACGCCGATACCCTTCGGCTTTTTTTTTGTTTAACTCATGGTTTTGAAAGAATTTTTAAATCATGGCATGCTATTTACTCATAAACTTGTATAATTATAATGAAATAGTTATGATGAAAGTAGTTTTGCACGGGAGGTTTCGGGATGAATAAGGGACAAAGACATATAAAAATCAGGGAATTGATTTCAAATACAGACATAGAAACGCAGGATGATTTAGTAGCGAGACTCCGGGGGGACGGCTACAACGTAACCCAGGCGACGGTGTCACGGGATATTAAAGAGCTTCACCTTGTGAAGGTGCCGATGATTGATGGCAGATACAAGTACAGCCTGCCTGCCGATCAGCGCTTCAACCCTATGCAGAAATTAAAACGGGCACTCGTGGACAGCTTTGTCGGCATTGATCATTCGGAGAATTTAATTGTCATGAAAACACTGCCGGGCAACGCCAATGCTGTAGGTGCACTCATTGATAATCTGGACTGGGAAAATATTATGGGAACCATTTGCGGGGATGACACGATTCTCATTATATGCAAGCAGAAGGAAAATTCGCCGGAGATTGTAAACCGATTTTTAGAAATGCTTTAACGCTAATTGGAAATGGGGTACAGAAATGCTTGAAGAAATTTCCATCAAGAATTTTGCCATTATCGAGGAGTTAACCGTTTCATTTGAAAATGGATTAACAGTATTAAGCGGTGAAACGGGTGCCGGAAAATCCATCATCATTGATGCGATCGGCCTGCTTATCGGTGGAAGGGGATCGGCTGAATATGTACGCCACGGAGAAAAACGGGCAGAAATGGAAGGGCTGTTCCGCCTGGAGGATAACCACCCCGCAGTTGAAAAATTAGAGGCCGCAGGCATTGATATTGAAGATGATATGGTCGTTTTGCGCCGGGATATTACGCATCAGGGCAAGAGCATCTGCCGCATCAATGGTAAATTGGTGACGCTTGCTGTATTGAGGGAAACAGGCCACAGCCTCGTAGATATCCATGGCCAGCACGAACATCAGGATCTGATGCATGCTGAACGTCATCAGCAGATGCTTGACCGGTTCGGGAAAACGGAGCTTGAAGAAGCGCTTGAAGACTATCAAAAACGCTACTACCGTTTTGGACAGCTGCAGGCCAAATTAAAGCAGCTGAAGGAAAGTGACCAGGAAACAGCAAACCGGCTGGATTTTATTCAATACCAGCTTCAGGAAATTGAGGCCGCCGGCCTTCAGCCTGGTGAAGATGAAGATCTGGAAAAAGAACGTCACATTCTGGCCAACAGCGAAAAACTGTTTGAGGCGATCCGGGGAGCCTATGATCACCTGTACGGTGAAGGGAAAGCCCTCGACTGGGCAGGTATGGCCGTATCGAGCGTGGAAGAAGCCGCAGAAATCGATACAGATCTCGGAGAGCTTTCCGAATCAATCAGCTCGGCTTATTACATGATGGAAGAGGCAACGTTTACGCTTCGGGACAAAGCTGATTCCATGGCGTTTGACCCTGAGAGGTTAAACGAAGTGGAAAACCGGCTCGATGAGTTGAATAAGCTGAAAAGAAAATACGGAGATTCCGTTGAAGAAATTTTAGTGTATGCCTCCAAAATCGAAGAGGAAATCGATTCACTCGCCAATAAAGAAGAGCGAATCGCCGAATATGAGCAGGCGCTTTCCCAGGCAGCCGAAGAGCTGATTGCCGAAGCAAAAACATTAACCGATCTTCGCCGCCAGGCGGGTCATTCGCTTGCCGGCAGTGTGCAGCAGGAGCTTCAGGCACTATACATGGAGAAGGCTACAATGGAAGTGCAGATTTCACCTCTCAGCCGGGGGAAAACCTATCAGACGCCGGAGGGGGAAACGTGGGTATTTAATGAAAAGGGAGCAGACAAGATTGAGTTCCTTATTTCAGCCAATGCGGGTGAGCCGTTAAAGCCGCTCGCAAAAGTAGCTTCCGGCGGGGAGATTTCCAGGATCATGCTGGCATTGAAAACGATCCTTTCCGGCTTCCAGCACGTTACTTCCCTGATTTTTGACGAGGTTGATACGGGTGTAAGCGGCCGGGTTGCCCAGGCGATTGCGGAAAAAATCCATCTGGTTTCCAGAGGCTCCCAGGTACTTTGCATCACCCATCTGCCACAGGTAGCTGCAATGGCAGACAGCCATTTGTATATTCAAAAAGAAGAAAAAGAAGAAAGAGTCCAAACGATCGTTACACCGTTAACGTCAGATTATAAAATCGATGAAATCGCCCGGATGATTTCGGGAGTCGAAGTGACGGCACTGACAAGAGAAAATGCGACTGAACTGCTGGAAATGGCTGAAAAAGCTAAAAGCAATGTGTAGCCCCAATAGAATGTGTCCGCCTGAAAAAGACAACTGCTGAAGTTGTCTTTTTCTATGCGACACGCTATGGTAAAATAATGTCGAAAGGAAAATGGAACGTGGCAGAGCCTGCGGCAAAAGGAGCGGAAAGAAATGATACGGGTCGTAGTGGCCGACGATAACAAAGAACTCGTCGAAGTATTAATTGAACATATAGAAGAACAGGAAGACATGGAAATAGCAGGGACGGCCCATAACGGGGAAGAGGCGCTCGAGGTAGTGGAACAAAAACGGCCGGAGGTCTTACTCCTTGATATTATTATGCCGCATCGGGACGGGCTTTCTGTATTAACGGCATTAAAAAATAAACATACTGTTAACACGAAAGTTATTATGTTAACTGCATTCGGTCAGGAGGATGTAACAAAAAAAGCGGTGGAGCTCGGGGCTGCCTATTACGTTTTAAAGCCATTTGATATGGAAGCACTGATGGCAAATATCCGGGATGTGCATAGAGAAAGCCTGAATTCCCAGGTGCTGATTGAGGATATGCCGGAAAAATCTTCTGGCCGTCGGTCGGTGGAAGAACGTATTAAGGATATTATTCAATATGTTGGTATTCCCTCCCATATTAAAGGCTATGTATATATGCAGGAAGCAGTGAAACTTGTGGTGGATGATATGCAGATGATTAACGCGGTCACCAAACAGCTGTATCCTGAAATTGCCCGGAAATTTCAGACGACGCCAAGCCGGGTCGAACGGGCGTTAAGACATGCCATTGTTGTTGCATGGGACCGCGGCCATACGCAGGCAATATCCGATCTGTTCGGCTGGAGCCAGGACGGTGCCTTGCCCTACAAGCCTTCAAACAGTGAATTTATCGCAGTAGTAGCCGATCGGCTTCGCACAGAGCAGATATAAATGTGAATTTACAAAAAAAGGAGAACGAAAAATGGAATTGTTTGAACGTATGGAGCTGCACGATTATGAGCAGGTAGTTGTCTGCCAGGACCGGAATTCAGGATTAAAGGCAATTATTGCGATACATGATACGACCCTCGGCCCGGCTTTAGGTGGCACAAGGATGTGGACGTATGAGAATGAAGAAGCAGCGTTTGAGGACGTGCTGCGTCTCGCCAAAGGGATGACGTACAAAAATGCAGCAGCCGGGTTGAATCTTGGCGGAGGAAAAGCTGTGATTATAGGAGATGCCCGCGCAGATAAGAATGAAGAGATGTTTCGTGCATTCGGTCGTTATATTGAAGGTCTTGCCGGTCGCTACATTACGGCAGAGGATGTCGGTACGACAGAGCATGATATGGATATTATCCACGAAGAAACGAACTTTGTGACCGGAATTTCCCTTTCTTCTGCTTCTGGTTCGAGCGGGAATCCTTCACCGGTCACCGCACGGGGTGTGTATCAGGGCATGAAAGCAGCGGCGAAGGAAGCCTTCGATACCGACAGCCTTGCCGGCCGAACGATAGCAGTTCAGGGCGTGGGGCACGTATCATTTGAAATGTGCAGATTTCTTCATGAAGAAGGAGCCTCATTAATTGTAACGGATATCCGGGAAGCTTCAGTGGAGAGTGCTGTTCACACCTACGGAGCAACAGCAGTGGCGCCGGAAGAAATTTACGATGTTCCATGCGATATTTTCAGCCCGTGTGCGCTGGGAGGCGGATTGAATGAACGCACCATTCCCCGTCTTCAGGCAAAAGTTGTAGCAGGAGCAGCGAACAATCAGCTGCAGACGGAAGAGGACGGCATCCGTTTAGAGGACCGTGGCATCGTTTATGCCCCGGATTACATTATCAATGCAGGCGGCGTAATTAACATCGCCGACGAGCTCTACGGGTACGACCGCGAGAGAGCTATGAAGAAAGTTGACGGTATTTACGATAATATTGTTCGAGTGTTTGAAATTGCGGGACGCGACGGAATCCCATCGTTCCAGGCCGCCAATCGGCTGGCCGAAGAGCGCATTGAATCCATCAAGCGTTCAAGGAAACAGTTTCTGCCCCACTCGCGGCACATTTTAACGAACCGGTAAAGCAGCCTGAGCGCTGCTTTTTTTATTTTAGCACCAGGGTCTGTTTTACGGCTGATCAAAAGGATGTGCTATAATAATCTCCAAATGCCAAAACTTCTCTTCACCAGATCTATTTTCGTGCTATGATGAAACGGAAAAATCCATTAAAATAAAGTAGAGATAAATGAATAAAATCCTGGGTGAAAGCCCGCAGGAGGAATTTTTATGGCTAAAGAATATGACCTGGTCATATTAGGAGCTGGTACCGGCGGATATGTGGCCGCTGTGCATGCAGCAAAAAGAGGATTATCGACGGCGGTAGTAGAAGCCCGGGACATCGGAGGCACCTGCCTGCACCGTGGATGCATACCAAGTAAATCGTACTTAAAAAGCGCAGAAGTATATAAAATGATGCAGGAAAGTCTGGACTACGGCGTAGAAGCAGACAATGTGAGCCTGCAGTTCGGAAAGGTACGCGAAAAAAAGAACCAGACGGTACAACAATTACATAAAGGAGTCCAGCATCTGCTCTCTAGGCACCAGGTGGATGTATATTACGGACACGGGCGCATACTCGGGGCTTCCATATTTTCTCCAACGGCAAGCACCATTTCAGTGGAGACAGAAACAGAAGGAGAAAATATTATGCTGCAGCCCAAACAGATTATGCTCGCCACAGGCTCCCGTCCGGCGACGGTGCCAGGACTCGATATTGATGGCGAATACATTTTGTCCTCCGAGGAATTGCTCGAAGCAGAAAAGCTTCCTTCGTCAATCGTTATTGTCGGAGGAGGAGTTATTGGCGTGGAATGGGCTTCAATGCTTCAGGATTTCGGCGTAGAGGTACAGATGGTGGAACTCGGCGATCGCCTGCTTCCGATGATGGACGAGGCCGTGTCAAAAGAGGCGGAAAAACGCTTGAAGAAAAAAGGGGTCCGTGTTTATACAAATACACAGCTCGACCCTTCGTCTCTTACGAAAAACGGAGAAATAGCGGCCCGTACAGCAACCGGAGAGGCACTGGCGGCTGAGAAGATGCTCGTCGCTGTCGGAAGAAACGGCAACACGGGAGATCTGGGGCTCCACAATACAGAAGTCGAAGTACAGAACAGCTTCATCCAGACGTCCGACATGTACCAGACGAAGGAATCGCATATGTACGCTATCGGCGACGTTATCGGCGGCATGCAGCTCGCTCACGTGGCCTCACGGGAAGGCATCATTGCTGTAGAGCATATGCTCGGAAATCACCCTGAGCCCCTTAACTATAAGCACGTTCCTTCCTGTGTCTACTCGGATCCTGAAATGGCTTCCGTAGGCTGGACAGAGCGTGAAGCCGAAGATGCCGGGCTGGATATTAAAACAAGCACCGTTCCTTTTCAGGCGATAGGCAAGGCGCTAATAGAAAGTGATCCGGAAGGATTTATGAAAATGATTGTAGATAAAGACACTGAAGACGTGCTCGGCGTTCATATTGTTGGAAAAAAAGCGACCGAATTGATCAATGAAGGAGCACTTGCAGTCTATATGAATGCTGCACACCTTGAAATACAGGGAGCCGTGCATGCGCATCCGACATTGGCGGAAATTTATGCTGAAGGTGCCCTGGCTGTAGACGGAAAAGCTATTCACCACGGGTGAAATAACGAGGAGGAACGAAAATGATTCAGGAATACAGTACTCACCGGGAAGTAGGCTTAAGCGACGAAGAAGCGCTCACAATGTATGAAATTATGCTGCAGGCGAGACGTCTTGATGAACGGATGTGGCTGCTGAACCGTGCCGGCAAAATTTCTTTTGTTGTCTCCTGCCAGGGCCAGGAAGCGGCGCAGGCGGCTGCAGCTATGGCACTTGACCGTGATAAGGACTACCTGCTCCCGTATTACCGTGATTTTGGTCTCGTCATGGCATTTGGAATGACTGCAAAGGACTTGATGCTGGCAGCTTTTGCTAAACAGGGAGATCCTAACTCTGAATCCAGGCAGATGCCGGGCCATTTCGGCCAGCGGAAAAACCGTATTGTAACCCAGTCCTCTCCGGTAACTACTCAGATTCCACATGCTGCCGGGTTCGGACTGGCAGCTAAAATGAAAAACAAGGATTTTGTTACGATGGTCACGTTTGGCGAAGGCTCCTCCAACCAGGGAGATTTTCATGAAGGTATGAATTTTGCTGGCGTTCATGATCTTCCGGTCGTGTTTTTCTGTGAAAACAATAAATACGCTATTAGCGTGCCACTCAGTAAACAGCTCGCCTGCGAGCATGTTGCTGACCGTGCAAAGGGCTACGGCATGCCGGGAGTAACCGTGGAGGGCACGCGTCCGTTTGAGGTTTATAAGGCAATGAAAGAAGCGGTGGACCGTGCGCGGGACGGTAAAGGTCCGAGCCTTGTGGAAGCGCTTGTGGCAAGACTCACACCTCATTCAAGCGATGATAACGACAAACTGTACCGTAGTGTCGAAGAAATGGATGAGGAAAAGCAGACCGATGCAGTTGTAGCTTTTGCCGATTACCTGCGGACAGAAGGGATACTTACCGAAGAAAAAGAGCAGGCGATGGAGCAGCGGATTCGCGAGGAAGTGGATGCCGCCACGGATGCCGCTGAAGCAGCAGAATACCCGGCTGTCGAGACGCTTGGGCAGTATGTTTACGAGGAAGAAGGGAACTAATATGGCAGTCATGTCTTATATTCAGGCAATCAATACAGCGATGAAAGAAGAAATGGCGCGTGATGAAAATGTGTTCGTACTGGGCGAGGATGTCGGTCTGAAGGGCGGGGTCTTCCGTGCGACCGAAGAACTGCACAGCACCTACGGAGACCAGCGCGTCATCGACACTCCGCTCTCCGAATCAGCGATCGCAGGAGTGGGCATAGGAGCTGCGATGTACGGCCTCCGCCCGGTAGCGGAAATGCAGTTTGCAGACTTTATTATGCCGGCAGTCAACCAGATTGTGTCCGAAGCAGCGAAAATCCGGTACCGTTCCAACAATGACTGGTACTGCCCGATTACGATCCGGGCACCGTTTGGCGGCGGAGTGCACGGCGCCCTATATCATTCCCAGTCAGTAGAGGCGCTGTTTGCAAACACGCCGGGACTGAAGGTCGTGATTCCGTCCACCCCTTATGACGCGAAAGGGCTGTTGAAGGCTTCGATCCGGGATAACGACCCGGTGCTGTTTTTTGAGCATAAGCGTGCGTACCGGATGCTTAAAGACGAGGTACCGGAAGAAGACTACACGGTGCCAATCGGAAAAGCGGCGGTCAAACGGGAAGGCACTGATGTCACCGTGATTACATACGGACTGTGTGTGCATCTGGCCAATCAGGCCGCCGATACACTTGCCGCAGAAGGCATTGATGTGCATCTGGTGGATCTGAGAACCGTCTATCCAGTCGACCAGGAAGCAGTCAAAGAAGCCGCAGCTAAAACAGGAAAGGTGCTGCTTGTCACCGAGGATAACCTCGAAGGAAGCATCATGAGTGAAGTGTCGGCCATCATTTCCGAACACAATTTATTTGATCTCGATGCCCCGGTCCGGAGACTGGCTGCTCCCGATGTTCCGGCCATGCCTTACGCTCCGACACTTGAAAAAGAATTTTTAATGAACACGGATAAAATCACGACAGCGATACGAGATTTGGCGGAATTTTAGGAGGGTATCAAGGATGCGCAAAGAAGTAACCATGCCGCAGCTCGGGGAAAGTGTCACCGAAGGCACGCTATCCCAGTGGCTTGTAAAACCGGGCGATAAAGTAAAAAAATATGACCCCATCGCAGAAGTACTTTCGGATAAAGTGAGTGCAGAGATCCCAAGCTCTTATACAGGCGAAATCAGCGAGCTCGTCGCTGAAGAAAACGAAACAGTGGCTGTGGGCACGCTCATATGCTACGTGGAAACAGAAGAAGCACAGCCGGCCGCGGCAGAAGAAACTGAGAAGCCTTCTGCAAAAACGGAACAAACGGCTCCAGCACAACAAACAGCTGGGGAGGACGAGAAGTCGATGAAAAAAAGGTATTCGCCGGTGGTATGGCGTCTCGCCCAGGAGAACGGTCTGGAGCTTGAAGAGATTGAAGGCTCCGGTAGACAGGGGCGCATTACGAAAAAAGATGTTGAAAAAGCGATCCGGGAAGGAGCAGAAAAAACCAAACAGGAAGAAGCTGCACCTTCGCCATTTCCAATCTATTCAACAAAGCCTTCTGAAAATCAGGAGGAGCGTGAAGGTGACACGATTATTCCGGTAACCGGAGCAAGAAAAGCCATTGCCGACAACATGGTGAAAAGCAAGCAGGAAATTCCACACGCCTGGACAATGATTGAAGTAGACGTGACGGATTTGGTAGCGTACCGGAACAGTGTGAAGGACGAGTTTAAACAAAAAGAAGGCTTTTCGCTGACGTATCTGCCGTTTTTTATGAAGGCTGTGTCCGAATCCCTGCAGCTGTTTCCGAGTCTTAATTCCACCTGGGACGGTGACCGGATTATTCAGCGCAAGGAAGTGAATCTGTCGATGGCTGTGGCCAGCGAGGAAGCTCTTTATGTCCCGGTCATCAAACGCGCAGACGAAAAAAACATCCGAGGTCTCGCCCGGGATATGCAGTCTATGGCCACTAAAGTCCGCCAGGGGACCATTAAGGCAGAAGAAATGAGAAGCGGGACGTTCACGGTGAACAACACTGGTTCATTCGGCTCGGTGCAGTCCATGCCGATTATTAATCACCCGCAGGCAGCCATTCTTTCTGTGGAATCGATCGTAAAACGACCGGTTGTCATGCAGGGGGATATGATAGCGATACGCTACATGGTTAACCTGTGTCTTTCCCTGGATCACCGGATTTTGGACGGCCTGCTGTGCGGACGGTTTTTAGCTGATTTAAAGCAGCGGCTTGAAAATTATAAAGGCACCGAAAACATTTAAGAGAGGTTCCCCGCGGGAGCCCCTCTTTTTTTGGCATAAAAAAGAATCGTTCTTATTTACAAACGGACTCCCCTGCGCTAAAATCAATGTACATACAAAACGTAATCATTACGATAAAGCAGAGGTGCAATGATGAAAAAACTATTTGTTTTAGGGGCAGCTGGGGCAGCCTTTATTTCTTTAAGCGCATGCGGTTCAGCAGATACTCAGGAAGAACAGGGAACCGAAGGTGAGGAAAAGCTCGAAGTGTACACCACACTTTTTGCCTGGGAAGACTTCACAAAACAGATCGGCGGCGATCATGTGAATGTAGAAAACGTCGTACCAGCAGGGTCGGATGCGCATACATATGACCCAACGCCGCAGACACTAACAAACATTGCGGAGGGAGATATGTTTGTTATGACTGGAAACGGGATGGAAGGGTTTGCCGACGAAGTGGAGAGTACTATTGGTAATCAGGATGTACAGATAGCCAGGGTGGCAGAGGCTGCCGGCGAGGAGGAAGCCCACGATCATGAGGAGGGCGAATCTGAAGAAGAACACGCTGAGCATGCTGAAGAAAGCCACAGCGGGGAAGAGCACGACCACGGAGGTACGGACCCTCACGTATGGATCGACCCGGTTCAGGCGAAAGCAGCAGCCGGCGTGATTAAAGACCAGCTGGTAGAGGCGGATCCAGATAATGAGCAGGCCTATGAAAGTAATTATGAGGAACTGTCGGCGGAGCTCGATGAATTAGATGAGCGGTTCCAGACTCTTGTGAATGAAAGCAGTAAAAATCAATTTATTGTTTCCCATGCAGCATATGGGTACTGGGAAGAACGATACGGATTGGAAGAAATTGCTGTTAACGGCGTAAACGCCCAGAGTGAACCTTCCACGCAGGAAATTAACGATATCATCGACACAGCAGAAAAAAATGACCTGAACGCCATTATGGTGGAGGAAAACATCCCATCTGACACCACAGATGTTCTTCAGGAAGAAATCGGAGCAGAAGTGTATACGCTGAATAATCTCGAATCAGCCAGCGATGAAGAGATTGCTGATGGCGCGAGCTACGTATCATTAATGAATCAAAATATCGATAACCTTGAAAAAGCATTGAACGAATAACTTTTCAAGCTTCTCACTTGTGATTTCCTGTTCTTATCCGCTACAATATAGGTATTCGGTGAAGGAAAGGAAGGATTTTAATGAATTTTGATTTTTACGTTAATGATATAGTACAAGCTTCCCGGGATGAAATCGAAGAAGCGGGCTACCAGTCTCTTCGTACCCCGGAAGAAGTTGATGAAGTGTTGAACAAGGAAGGCACGACACTTGTTATGGTAAACTCCGTGTGCGGCTGTGCTGGAGGCATTGCCCGTCCGGCAGCAGCTTACATGACAAATTACGATACGAAGCCGGACCGGCTTGTGACCGTGTTCGCAGGTCAGGATAAAGAAGCGACCGAGCAGGCCCGTTCTTACTTTACAGGATTCCCGCCGTCGTCCCCATCGTTTGGGCTCTTAAAAGACGGAGAATTGGTGCGCATGGTTGAACGTCATGAAATTGAAGGCCACGAGCCGATTCAGGTTGTTCAAAAACTCGAAGAAGCTTTCGATCAATACTGTACAAAATAAAAAGTGCCCTCCGGGGGCGCTTTTTTTTGTAAAAAAAAGCTCCTTCCTAAAGAAGGAGCCCATAGAATTTATTTTTCCAAATGATAGATGTTGCCGTCCTGCTCTACAGTAGTATCAACATCCGGAAATACAATTTCGCTTGTTTTCGGCTCGAATTCCTGGGAAGTTTCAAAACCAACCCGATAGTCATTACTTTTTGTTGAAGGGCCTTCCTCTTTTGTCACACTGTACCATAGTGTTTTGCCATTAGAAGCGATTGTTGTCTGCGGTTCTCCTACGTTAGCTTTAAATGTTACTTCTGCCATATGCTATCCCTCTTTCTTCGTGTAAGATCTATTAAGGATTCTTCCCTGCGGAGCTTTTGATTTAAACGTCAATTGCAAAAATAAGAAATGGCAGGGAAGTGCCTTGACGCTCAGCTTTATATTCGTGGTATACTGTTTCGGAATACATAAATGAAAAGGGCGGAGACAAATGATTCAGACGCATTATGAAAAAATTCAGGAATACTTAAACATGAATGAAGAGATTTCGTACGAAGAGTTCCGTGATTACTACCAAAACGTCATCGATGAACTTGATGCAAACGCATCCGGCTATGAAGAAGAGCAGGTGTGGAAGGCCTTGTTTATTACCGAGAGCATCATGTCCAATGCGGAAGACCGCCAGAAGCGGACGAAAAAAAAGCAGGAGTCCAAGAAGTTCGGAAAGATGCAGGAACGTTCCAGAGTGTATTCCCAGCATTTTACTAAAAGACTTCAGGAAGCAGGGTACAGTGAAGAGGATATCAACGAACAGTTTGAAAAAATGCTCGAAGGCTCTCCCGGGGAAGCGTAATTAAAAAATGGGTTGACTTTCATATTCGTTCATTGGTATAGTATTCATTGTCTTGTTAAAACATATGACAAAAGCGCCTATGGTGAAAGGGATATCACTCGAGATTCCGGTTCTCGCATTCCAGGTTCGAGTCCTGGTAGGCGCACCAATGAATAAATGTGTAAGCAAAGGAGCTATTCCTTTGCTTTTTTATTTGTTTTTAGGCTGGTACGAATGCAGAAGAGGGAGCTGCCGGGATGAAAGGCGCCAGTCAGTTTCCCTCTGCCTGTGTTTACGATATAATATAAGAACGAATGAATAAACTGAGAGGTTTTTTAGATGGGGAGATTCCGAATTGGATATCGGACGCTGAAAACAGCAGTAGGCACGGCTATATCCGTATACATTGCCCAGCTGCTGCAGCTGGATTATTACATATCAGCAGGTGTCATTACCATTCTTTGTATTACAACGACTAAAAGGGGCTCCCTGACTGTCAGCATTGAACGACTCGTTTCCTGTGTGATTGGGCTCGGGGTCGCTAGTGTATTCTTTGAACTGATAGGCTATAATCCGGTGGCCATCGCTGCACTCTTTCTCATCAGTATTCCACTCAGCGTAGCAGCGAACGCTGCCCGGGGTATCGTCACAAGCAGTGTTATCGTCCTGCACCTTTATACAGAAGAACAGGTGAGCGCAGGTATCTGGATGAACGAGCTCGCGATTATTTTTATCGGCATTGGGGTAGCTTTAATTATGAACCTTTATATGCCGAGCAGTGAAAAAAGCCTGGCCCAGGACCAATTAAGCCTTGAAGACGCTTTTCGCAAAATTTGGGAGGAATACGCAAACTACCTTCGTTTTGGAGATAATATCTGGGACGGGGCAGAATTTTCGGATGCAGCGAAGATTATTGATGAAGCTAAAGGAAAAGCCCTGAGAGATATAGATAACCACTTCCTCCGGGATGACGACTACTTTTATCACTATTTCCGTATGAGGGAAAAACAGTTCTCGGTACTCGAGAGTATCCTGCCGTTTATTTCTTCGATTGATCAGTCAGTGCCCCAGGGCCATAAAATGGCTGATTATATGGATGAATTAAGCGACGCTGTCTCCCCGGGTAATACTGCCGGCTATTTTTTATACCGTCTTGACGAAATGAAGTATGAAATTCAGCAGATGGAGCTGCCTAAAACAAGGCATGAATTCGAAATACGTTCATCTCTGTTTTATATTTTGTATGAAATTGAAGAATACCTGCTCATTAAAAAAATGTTTAAGCCCGATCCGAAGCGTACCCATACAATATCGGGCAAACGATTAAATAGACAGATGGCACGCAGAAACAAATAAAAAGCAGAACAAGTGGGTATGAAAACCCGCAAGTTCTGCTTTATCCGATACATACAAGGATTGATGTTTATTTAAAACATCACCGCTCCGCCCATTAACAGGCTGCTGCCGACAAGCGCAAAGATCATAATGTAAATAATGACTTTCTGCATTCTAACCCCCGCTTTCAATAAAAACTGATGCTCAAATTATAACACAGCAGGCAAAAAAATATATAATAAACCTAAGCAACCCGCAAAGGAGTTATAATAGTGATGGCAAATCAGGAACGTTTAATACAGGAATTTATCGAACTGGTGCAGATAGACTCGGAAACGAAGCATGAAGCCAAAATCGCAGATGTCATCAAACGAAAATTCCAACAGCTTGGCCTCGAGACAAAAGAAGATAATGCCAAAGCCCTGACCGGACACGGAGCAGGAAACCTGGTCTGTACGTTAAAAGGCACAGACAGCACAAAGCCGGTAATTTATTTCACCTCTCACATGGATACAGTCGAACCGGGGAAAGGTATTGAACCCGAAGTGCAGGATGAATATATCGTTTCAAGCGGGGAAACCATTCTCGGAGCTGATGACAAAGCAGGGATTGCGGCGATGCTTGAAATGATAAAAGTACTTCAGGAAGAAGACGAGCCTTATGGTGATGTTCAGTTTATCATCACAGTCGGGGAAGAGTCCGGCCTTGTGGGCGCAAAGCATCTTGATACCGGGCTTGTACACGCCGATATGGGTTATGCGCTTGATAGTGACGGACCGGTTGGCACGCTCGTCACGTCAGCGCCGTACCAAACGAAAATGCACGCGACTATTTACGGAAAGAAAGCGCACGCAGGTGTGGAGCCGGAAAAAGGCATTTCAGCCATCAGTGTTGCTTCTAAAGCAGTAACTAAGATGCCGCTTGGACGAATTGATGAAGAAACAACAGCCAACATCGGAAGCTTTGCCGGAGGCACGCAGACAAATGTCGTATGTGATGAAGTCGTGATTTCTGCTGAAGCACGCTCCTTTAAACCGGATAAGCTGAGCAGACAGATAGCTGCGATGCGCGGGGCTTTCGAAGAAGCAGCAGAAGAAATGGGTGCCGAGGCATCTATTGACATACAGCCAATGTATGAAGGATACGTGCTGGCTGAATCAGATGATGTGGTGCAGCGTGCTGTGCAGGCCGCCAACCGCCTCGATGTGGAGCCGAGAACTGTACAGAGCGGAGGCGGCAGCGATGCCAACGTGATTTCCGGCTATGGCATACCTACCATCAATCTGGGCGTCGGGTATGAAAATATCCACACTACGGAAGAACGGCTGCTTATAAAAGAATTTGTGAAAGTACCAGCGTTTATGGCGGCCATTGTAACTGGACCGGCAGAAGATGCGTAAAGGAGGACAGTATACGCGTGGATATTCATCGTCTTCAGGGAAATATTAAATCACCGCTCCCCAGTGTAAAGGAGAGAAAAGCCGAAAAGAATCCGTTTTCGGAAATGATGCAGACCGAACAGTCCAAAACATTCAACCGGCAGATGGGTATCATGCTCGAACAGCTCGATCAGCAGGGCAGGCGTTTGATGGAGCACCAGACCATTCTAGAGTTAAAAGAATATAAACGCCTTGTAAGAGAAATTATTACAGAGCTCAAGGACCATGGATTGAACCTGCATGAAGAAAGGTCGTTTGGCAGCGACGGACGGCTCAAAACCCATCAGCTGATTGAAAAGATTGATAAAAAATTAGTGGAAATGACAGACCAGATGCTGCAGCAGGAACAGGAGCCCCTCTCCCTTCTCGATATGACCGGGGAAATAAAAGGCATGATTATACATCTCTACGGATAAAGGAGGACATCTATGAGTATAAAGGTTTTATTCATCTGTTTAGGAAACATCTGCCGTTCGCCAATGGCAGAAGCGCTTTTGCAAAAGCACCTGCAGGAAGCAGGAGTGGAAAATAAAATCAGCGTGGATTCAGCCGGTCTCGGTGATTGGCATGCAGGCTCGCCTCCGCATAAAGGAACGATTGGTGTGCTCGAACAGCATGGTATTCATGCCGGTCCGGGAACCGCCCGGGTCGTGCAGTCCGGAGAAGAAGCCGATTATATTGTAGCTATGGATGAACAGAACCTTGAGATGCTTCAGGACTTTCACGTTTCCACTAAAGACGGCAGGGTATGGAAACTGTTGGACTTTCACCCTGAGCGCCAGAGTGAAGACGTCCCTGACCCTTATTTCGATAATAATTTCGACCACGTGTTTGAACTGGTTAATACGAGTACCTTTCATTTATTACAATGGATCAAAGAGCAGGAGAATGTATAATGGAGCATATTCAAAAAGCGATACGATATGTGGATCCGCAGGCAGAAGTAACCAATATAGCAGGCCTCTCCGGAGGAAGCATCAGCTCTGCCTACCGGGTGGATACAAACAAGCGCTCCTATTTTTTGAAATGGAATGAAGAGGCACCGTATGATTTTTTCCGCCAGGAAAAACGCGGGCTCGAATTTCTGCGTGAATCGGAAGCGGTGCATGTGCCTGATGTACTGCACTGGTCGAAGAAATTTATAATTATGGATATTATTCAGGGAAGAGGGGACAGCCGCACGGACGAGTGGCTGGGCATCGACCTGGCCAATCTTCATCAATCCTCCGGATATTATTTCGGCCTTGAGGAGGATAACTTTATCGGGGAGCTGCCGCAGGAGAATTCCTGGGAAACAAGCTGGGTGCGTTTTGTAAGGGATCACCGCCTGCGGCCGCAGATGGAAATCGCCAGATCCCTGGGCAAATTGACTGACGAACGGTCCCGCCGCCTGCGCTATATTCTGGACCATCTCGAAGAATGGATACCCGACGACCGGCAGCCGGTTAAGCTGCACGGAGATCTTTGGGCCGGCAATTGGCTCACAGGAGAAGAAGGGCGTCCATATTTGATTGACCCCGCCTGCTGGTATGGAGACTACGAATTTGATCTTGCCTTTACACGGCTGTTTGGAGGATTTTCTGAACGGACGTATGAAGCATATGAAACCATCCAGCCGGTGGAAGCTGAATTTGAAGAACGGATGCCTCTCTATCAGTTATATTATTTGCTCGTCCATTTAAACGTGTTCGGGGAAATGTACGGGGCGCAGGTGGATCGGGTGCTTGCATTATACAGCAGAAGCAGTTGAACGGGGCCTTTCTTTCTGAAAGGTCTTTTTTTATGCTTTTACAATGTCTATTTTCCCGGGCTTTTGGGCAGGTTGAGAATGCAAAAAAACGGGAATAAAACTTTGGACATGCATATAAGGTTTTGACAGAGAGGGGCTTTTTGGAGTGAGAGAGACACGAATTGCGGTGATTGGAGCGGGCCCCGGAGGACTTACCGCTGCCATGCTGCTGCAGAGTCAGGGTTTTCAGGTAAGTGTGTTCGAAAAGGATGATAAGCCAGGCGGACGCACGTCCCACGTGGACGTTGACGGCTACCGCTTTGATAAGGGTCCGACATTTTTAAGTATGCCTCATATTGTTGAAGAAATTTTTTCGGCAACCGGAAAGGATCTGGCTCACTATATTTCGTGGAACTACCTGGATCCGATGTATGAATTATTTTTCGAAGATTCAAGCTTCCGGCCGACTTCCGATAAGCAGGAAATGAAGCGAAGGATCGCTGCTTCCTTTCCGGGCGATGAAAAGGGATATGACCGTTTCATGCATGATCTGGGTAAACGGTGGGATGCGCTTCTGCCGGTACTTGAGCATGAGCACGGGTCGCTGCTTGACTATATGAAGCCCCGAACGCTTAAAGCCCTGCCGCACCTGGCGCTCGGCAAGTCTGTGTATGACGTGTTGAGCCAGTATTTTTCCGATGAGCGGCTGAAGCTTTCTTTTACCTTTCAGTCCAAATATTTAGGAATGTCACCGTGGGACTGCCCGGGGGCCTTCAGCATTCTTTCCTATATGGAGCATGAATACGGTATTGTTCATCCTACTGGAGGATTGAACCAGATACCAAAAGCAATGGCTAAAGCATTTGAAGAAGACGGCGGCCATCTTTACCTGAACACGCCAGTTAAAAAAATCCGTACGAAAAAACAGCAGGCGGTGGGTGTAGAGCTTGAAAACGGAGAAGTGTTTGGAGCAGACGAGGTGGTGGTGAATGCGGATTTCGCCTATGCAGCTACCGAATTGTTCGATGAGCCTTTGAAGAAGTGGAAAAAAGAAAAAGTGGCTAAAAAAGACTATTCCTGCTCCGCGTTTATGCTTTATGCCGGCGTTGACACTACTTATCCGGACGCGGCCCACCATTCTATCGTCTTTTCCAATGATTATAAAAAAAATGTGGAAGAAATGATTCATGAAAAAATTGTTTCGGACGATCCGTCAATCTATATTCATAATCCGGCTGTTACCGACGACACGCTGGCGCCTGCCGGAAAATCGCCAATTTATATGCTTGCCCCGGTTCCGAACAACCAGAGCGGCATCGACTGGGAGAATAACAAAGACAGCTTCCGGGACCTGGTGCTTGATCAGGTGGAGAGCCGTTCGCCGTTTAAGGGGCTCCGGGACCACATTGAGGTGGAAAAAATTTATACGCCTACAGACTGGCAGCTCGACAGTAACGTATACGAAGGGGCTGTATTCAATTTATCCCACCGATTAAATCAAATGATGTATTTCCGTCCTCATAACAAGTTCGAGGATGTTGGAAGCTGCTGGCTGGTGGGTGGAGGTACGCATCCCGGAAGCGGTCTGCCGACGATTATCGTATCCGGCAGGATTACTGCTCAGGCACTGACGGCCAAATATTCCAGGGAGCGGGCGCAATGAAAAATATTATCGTGGGAAGCGGTATCGGCGGTCTTGTGACAGCTCTCTACAGAACTCAGGCAGGCGAAGAAGTAACAATAGTGGAAAAAGATAAAGAAGCAGGCGGAAGAATCAAATGGGTGAAGCAGGACGGGTTTAAAGTCGATGAAGGACCGACCATCGTTCTTTTGCCCGAAACTATTAAGGGGATACTTGCTGAAGCAGGGATGGACCCGGAAGTGCTTGAAATGGAGCGGATTGACCCTTTGTATCGGATGGTTTTCGCCGATGGCACGGAATTTTACAAATGGAGTGATCCTGAAAAACAGAAAGAAGAGCTGGCCCGGACTTTTCCGGGGGAAGAAGAGAATTTTGAAAGGTTTATGCACGATATGAAGAGAAATTTTCTCCAGGGGGAAAAGGATTTTTTATCCCGGTCATTTATGCGCAAACGCGAGTTTTTCACGGCGGCCAATATTCGTTCCCTGTGGCAGATGAAAGCTTATCAGTCGGTTAGAACCCAGGTGGCCGATTACTTTACCGATCCCCGGCTCCGGGACGCCTATTCCCTGCAGACGCTCTACATTGGCGGCAACCCTGCCGCCACTCCCGGTATTTACTCCCTGGTCTCCTTCAGCGAGCAGTATCACGGCATCTGGTATATCCACGGAGGCTATGCGATGCTGATTGAAAAAATTAAAGAAGAGCTGGATCGTCGCGGAGTGATCTTTCGGTTTGAAGAAACAGCATTAAGCATTCAGGCGAAGGGAAAGACTTTTACTGCTCTGAAAACGGATAAGCGGGTAGAGCCGGCAGAACGGCTCATCTGCAACTGCGAGCTGCCGGCAGCAGAACAGCTGGTGGAAAATAAATCACAAAAAAAATACACTTCTTCATCAGGATGCTTGCTAATTTACTTAGGATTAGACAAAATATATACAAAGGCATCTATTCACCAGTTTTTTATGGGCAGCAATTTTGACCACCAAATGAAGCAGGTTTTTGAAACTAAGGAATTACCAGAAGAGCCAAGTATTTATGCATTCCACCCGTCTTTAATAGACTCTGCCCTCGCCCCGGAAGGTAAGAGTGTACTGTATCTGCTCGTTCCCGTACCATCAGGAGATAACATCGACTGGGAGGTGCAGGAAGAGTTTATTCAGTCTGTTTTAGAGACGGTCGAGAAAAAAGGATTCCCGCACCTACGTTCTTCGATTCAGTGGATGCAGGTCCAGACGCCTCAGGACGCCGGCAGATACGGGTTGTATGAAGGAGGCAGCTTTGGCATAGCTCCGAGCTTTGCCCAGTCAGGTGCATTCCGGCCGCAGCTTAAGCCGTTCTCCTACAGCAACGTATACGCTGTGGGTGCTTCTACGCACCCCGGTGGCGGTGTCCCAATTGTCATGCAGGGAGCAAAACTGTTAGCGGAGCATCTCGGGACAGGGAGAAAGCAGGATATGTTCTGATATACACCCGGCAGGGGACCAGCCATCGCTTGGCTTCTGAAACGCGGGAGAGGGGATGAGAAGTATGAAATCAACGTTAGAAGAAGCATACGAAGAATGTCATCGTATTATTGCAATGCACAGTAAAACTTTTTCGAAGGCATTTGATATTCTGCCGCTTGAAAAAAGACAGGGCGTCTGGGCCGTTTATGCTTTTTGCCGGGCCGTCGATGATATTGTGGATGAAGGGGAAAATCCGGAGCAGGAATTAAAGGAATTTGAAACGATGTTTCATCAGTTTCTCCGCGATCCATTCTATCAGCCGTCCCTGCAATGGATTGCCCTGAGGGATACTTTCGAACGATTCGATATGGAAGTACAGCCTTTTATAGATATGATTCAGGGCCAGTATATGGATTTGGAAAAAATTTTTTATTACACATTGGAAGAAGTTGAAGGGTATTCCTATTATGTAGCAGGCACTGTAGGGCTGATGCTTCTGCCGATCCTTTCCCCCGAGCGTTTTGAACATCTGAAGCCGGGCGCTATCGCCCTTGGAAAGGCGATGCAGCTGACCAATATCCTTCGCGATGTAGGTGAAGACCTGGAGCGGGGGCGCATATATTTTCCGGTTGAAATACTCGAAAAGCATGGCTATACCACCAGGGATCTTCACCAGCACCGCCTTGATTCCTCATTTGTCCGGGCGTGGGAGGATACTGCCGCACGGGCAGAAGAGCTGTATACAGAGGCACTTGAATCTGTTGAACAGTATCCCAAGGATGCAAGGTATCCCGTCAAAGGCGCTGCTTATATGTATCAGGCCATTTTGGAATCAGTACGGAAAAACAACTACCAGGTGTTTAAGGAGCGGGCCTACGTTTCCAAACGGGATAAATGGAGTATTTTAAAAAGACTATCCTCCTAAAGAATGCTAAGCAGGCCGGGGAGTAGTCCCAAAAGTCTTCAGGCAGAAACTCTGCCTGTTTTTTCTTGGGTGAAAAACGAATCCTTAAAATGGTATTTTATGTATGATAAAATAAATATGAATACATAATACTGGAACCGCGGGATGTTATTATATCCGGCGGTTTTATTCTGTTTATGTACAGATACAGCAGGGGGAATTTTATGAAAAGACTTGTCACGCTGCTGGCAGCCGGGATCTTCATTTTCACCGCAGTGCTCAGCATTTATGTAGTGTATCCATGGCTTGAAGAAATGGAAAAACAGACAGCCGGAGCAGAGCAGGAGGAAGAAAATAACCCGGAAAAAGAGGCAGACAAGGAGCACCAGCTGACAAAAGCAGAAAAGAAAGTACAGCGGGAAGGGGAAATGAAAAATTATATTGCTGCCCGGCATGACCGATGGAATGACCTGACGGGCTACGGGGGTGAAAAAATGGTGGATGCAGAAAACATTCAGGAGCCTGAAGAAAAAATAGAAAAGCTGAAGTCACTGGCTGCGCAGACAGACAATCCGGATTTAGCGAGGGATCTTCGCAATGCTGCCGGCTGGAATGAACGCTTTCAGCGGAAAGAGCAGTCTGATTTAGAAGAAGAGCAAACGGCAGAAACGATTCACCGTATATTTCATGATCTGGATGTATACTATAACGGCCACGGAAAAGAGCCATTTGGTGTTACGCATGTAGACGACGGAAAGTATGCGGAAAAAACTGATATATGAGCGGGGCATAAAAAAACCACCAGGGCCGTACCCGGTGGTTTAACTCGTTTTAGAAAATCTTTTGCTTTCTCCGCGGAGAAAAGCTTAGCTATTGCTATTTGGGTCACGCTGGTTTTTTCCTTCTTCCTGCGGCTCAATATCGGCCTGGTTGTCTTTGCGCTTAATTTCTTCTTCCGGAGACTCCTGGATATTTTGGCTGCCACTAGTTTCAGAAGAAGAGGCGCTGGAATTATTAGAGGAAGAATCAGAAGAAGAAACCTGCTCTGCGCCCTGTTTTGCCTGATCCTTGACTCCTTCGAGCTCCTGCTCGGCTTCTTTAGCTGTGTCAGCTACATCCTTCAGCTCATCGCCAGCTTCTTTAGCTGTAGATACGACGCCTTCAGAGTCTTTTTTCACCTGTTGGATTTGTTCAATAATGTCTTTGCCGTAATCATTGTAAATCTCCTGCAGCTGGGTCGTTGCCTGCTTAGCAAGTTCTACTGTGCGCTGAAAGCGGCTTTTCAGTTCCTCTGTGTCAACTTCCTGGTTCGCTTTGTTTACTTTATCCTTAATGCCTTCGCTGCTGCCACTATCATTGTTGCTGGTACTTCCTGAGCCTTTCGTATACCAGTAGACGCCTCCCCCGATAGCAGCGGCTGATAGGGCAATAATCGGCAGTGTCTTTCTGGATGATGTGTTACTCATTATATCTACTCCTTTTTGTTTAAAATATGGAAGCAATGGTTCAGGAAATTAAAAAAAGAGTCAGCAAAGAAAAAGCTTTCTTCTGCTGGCTCATGGGTTAGCTTATTATCCAACCATTACCGCCGTGCTCAATATTCAAAGTAAGAATGAACTATAAACATATATCCTTTATGCTTTTTCAATAAACATCATTTTGAGTTTTTGCATAGACATTGCTGTTAACAAAATTTTTGATGATGGCATTCACTTCGCCGGCAGCTCTGGTAGGAAGCTGGTGTACCTTTCCCTGAATATGCACATTTTGCATGTGAGGGAGCCGGGATTTAAAATCATGCTGATGCTTTTTTACAAACACATCGTTGCTGCCAAATATCGTAAGCACGGGGCAGGTAATATGAGGGAGAAAGCCGGTGCTGTCATAATGCCTGCCATTCAAGTACATTTGCTCCATAATACCGGGATCGCTGTTCTCAATATTTTTTTCGATGCGTGCCTGCTGGTCCTGCTTTTTGGTATGAGAAAAGGCAAGGCCTTTGCCAAGTGTACCGAGCAGGTTTTCATACGTGCTCCAAATGCCAAGGCGGAATTTTCCGGCCAACAGAAACGTTCGTACTTTGGGAAAGCTGCTGATTAATACGAGCGCTTTCGTCTTTTCGGGATATTTGTAAGCAAATTCCTGAGCTGGCAGGCCGCCAAAGGAATAGCCGCAAAGAATAACCTGGTCAGCCCCAAGATGAGATATAAGGGCGTAAATATCCTCCGTCCACTGTCTGATGGTGCCGTCAGCGGCTTCACTGCGTTCGCTTCTGCCGTTTCCCCGTGGATCAAAGGTAACAACCCGAAACTGGTCTTCCAGCGGGTGCTGCTGCTCAAAGGCCGCGCAGCCGAGACCGGGAGGGGAAATAAACACAAGCACGGGCCCCTGGCCCCGCTGTTCATAATAGAGTGATGTGTTTTTTGAAGTGAAATATGGCATAAACAGGCTCCTTCGGCTCTCGTCAGCCGTAAAATTAAAAGTTCCATTCTATCTGTCTTTTTACCTTCAGTCTATATAACTAAACTTCAGAAATGGAAGAGGGCTATTAAAAAAAAGCCCTTTAAGCTTTCATCTGCTTAAAGGGGCCTGAGGTTGTGTGTGAAGCTGTACTTCATTAATGTTTAATGTTCTTTCACCGTTTCATCTGCTGATTTCGGACTGGATAAAAACCAACCGCTGACCGCGATCACAACGAGGACAATATAAAAGGAAGCCTTCCACAGCGGTGAATGAGAGAATGCTTCCGGAATAATGTGCAGGGAAGGGTGACTCAAAGCGTAAACTGCGAGTTTGACACCGACCCACCCTACGATAACGAAGGCGGTTATTTCAAGGCCTGGACGTTTTTCAAGCAGGGTAACAAATTTACCGGCGGCAAAACGCATAATGACGACTCCAATTAATCCGCCGAATAAAATCACCGCGAAGATTCCGCCGTCAAGACCGCCAATTGCCGGAAGACCGGAGGCTGGAAGAGTAATAGCGAGAGCAACTCCTGCAAGAATCGAATCGACGGCAAACGCAATATCTGCGAGCTCTACTTTAAAAACAGTCTTCCAGAAGCCGGGCGATTTAGTTTCCTGTGCGGCAGCAGTCACGTTTTGCTGCTGGCGGTGGCGGACCATATGCCTAATAATATGATTAATAGCGATATAGAGAAGGTAGGCAGCACCGATAGCCTGCACCTGCCATACCCCCGCCAGAAAACTGATGATAAACAGAGATCCAAACCGGAAAAGAAAAGCGCCAAACAACCCGTAAAAAAGAGCTTTTTTACGCTGTTTTTCAGGCAGATCCTTGACCATTACCGCCAAAACCATCGCGTTATCAGCTGCCAGTACACCCTCAAGCAGAACCAGAATAACTAAAACCCAGCTGTATTCCATCAATAAACCTATATCCATTTCTTTTCTCCCCTTATGAGAAAAGGCATGAAAAAAGCCTTTTCCCTGAATGATTCGAAGGAAAAGGCATCAAAAAAACCTTTCCCTCCCCCGAAATTGCTGCGGAGAAGAAAAGGTCTCGCTTATAGTCTGGTAACTACCATCAGCACCGGGGCTTCAAAGCCCGTCATGACGATGCAGATGCAGGAAAGCTACTCCCCTTTTATTCTATATTAATCATATTCCGGAGCATAGATAAAGTCAATCTTTATTTCAAAGAAGAGCAGGACTGAATGGGAGGTGAACGGCCTGGCATACTGCACTAAAAACATTTTTGAAATCGAAAGACAGAGCCTATATACTATTAATACCGCACTTATTTCACGCAAAGATAAAGGAGAAGGGTATGCCGGAATCAAGAAAAAACCTACGCTACTATTTCGAAGATCAGCCACTCCACGGAACCTTTTTCATTTACCGGATGGACAATACTATCGTGAACAGCGCGGCAGGTGACATGACGATCCATGATCTCTCCGGCGGGGGCATGCGTTTCTTTTCCCATCTAAATTTACCGGTCACAGACCGGGTACTTTTGACTTTTTCCTTTCGCTCGCTTCACAAAAATTTTGTCCTTCACGGTCATATAAAACGAAAGGAAAAACAAAACGGCGGCTGCATGTACGGGGTCTTTTTCCCGGACGAAGCTAACGATCAAAAAAATGACCTGGTGCGCACGGTGCATCAATTAAACATCGAACAAAAAGAACATCAGAGTTAAGACGCACGGAGAATTTCTGTTCATCCACCGCGGAGATAAAGGAGGAGTGTCTGTATGGATAACGATTTACTGAAAGAGCTGCTGCTGATTGCCCGCATTGCCGCTAAAGAACAGGGGACAATTTCCCCGGATGACCCTAATGAAGAAGCGCATTTTGATTATTTGATCAAAGAAGCGATGCTCGAAGCAGAAAAAGTAACAGACGAGGAAGAAAAAGTGGAATATGTGGATCCGGTGGTGACAGAAAAGGGCAGCCGCTTTATTGATGTATAATGTAAGCCTGGTCATAAGCTATCTAAATGGTATTAATATGAAAAGACCCCCTGGCACTGAAGCCGGAGGGTCCATTTGTATAGGTGAAGCCATTTGACCTGCGATTGAAAGAAACGGAGAAAAGCACGTGCGGGGCACATGCTTTGCAAGATCAATGGTTTGTATTAACGGTGTGAGAAAGGGAATCCAGAGGCTGCTCCTGCGGCTTAGCGAAATAATATCCCTGAAACAGCTCGTAGCCCATGTCGGCTAAGTAATCGGCATCTTCTTTATGTTCGACTCCTTCAGCAAGTGGCTGAGAGTCGGTATAGGCAGCTACCTGCAGCAGCGACGCTGCGATTTTTTGTTTTTCGGGGTCCCGGCTTACGCCGTCGGAATATTCTCTGGCCAGTTTAACAATATCCGGCTCAAGGTAAGATAGCTTTTTAAGGTCATTGGCCCCGGTGCCTACGTCGTCTAAAGCATATTTGAAACCGTGACGCCGGTAATAATTGAGTATACTTTTCAGGTGATCAATATCCTGCACTTCATCGCTTTCCACAACTTCAAATACTACGTTTTCCGGGGCAATGCCCATTTCATTGATGAGGGAAATAGTGGTCGATAAACAGTGTTCAGGCACATAAATAGCGGTCGGAATAAAATTGATGAAAATGAGCTTGTCTTTAATGATGGCTGCATTTTTGACAGAAACGATCCGGCAGGCGCGGTCAAGCGCAAACAGCCGGTGGCGGATGCGCGCCGCCTCAAGCAAAAAGAATGGGGCAATCATGCTTCCGTCTGATGCTTTTCCGCGGGAAAGCAGCTCGTGCCCAACAATAGTATAGCTTCCGTTATCTGGCCGGACGATAGGCTGATAATGTGACTGTATCTGTTCCTGATCGATAATTTCATCGATCCAGCCTGCTTCTTTGTAAGCGTGGAGGGAGCGAAGCGGCTGTTTGTTCGCTTCATCTTCCAAAGGATTATTCTTTTTTGCCGGAAAAATAAAAATTTCTTCGGGATTATAATGATCTTCCAGGTAATCCAGCAAATCAAAAGCAATGGTTTCATCCATCCATACCATGCGATTATTTACTTCCTGCCATTGGTTTTCGCTGTATTCACTGAAGTAAGGGGTGAGCAGGGCAGGAGACTGGTCGTTTTCAAAAATGAACGTGTAGCCCTGATGGCCGGGCATGCAAACGTCGCAACCGTTCTTCATAGATGACCTCCAAATGATGTCGTTTTAATAATAATATCGGCTGAAGAACTATGTATTCAAGTGTTTCATGAGAAATTTTGGATGAAAATCTGATATCGGGATACGTATAATATCTATTTGGGCATCGATGTTTAAATCTTACTGTGAAAGGTAACTAAAATAGAGTGATCGTTGGCAGGAACCTGGGTCGTTACAGGTGAGATACGTTGGAGCGGCCGCTTAATTGCAAATAATGGATATACCTTTATAGAGGAGGACAAAGTTTATGATTAATTTGAAGCAGGAAGGAAAACTCGGCTTCGGCACCGCGCCGCTTGGAAATATGTACCGTGATATTCCAGAAGAGGAAGCTTTAAAAACAATTGAAACAGCATGGGAACACGGCATCCGTTATTTTGACACTGCACCTTTTTACGGAGCTGGGCTTGCGGAGCTGCGCTTAGGCAAAGCGCTGGCCAGGCATAACCGCGACGATTTTGTATTAAGTACGAAAGTCGGTCGCTATATTTCTGAAGAAACGGAAAAAAAAGAAGGATTGTTTGCCAATGGCCGCCAAAATAAAGTAATTGATGATTATACTGCGGAAGGCACACGCCGGTCGATTGAGCAGAGCCTTGAGCGCCTGCAGATGGACCGGATTGATTTTGTGTATGTGCATGACATTTCTCCGGATTTTCAGGGAGACGAATGGCTCGCTAAATTTGAAGAGGCAAGAACAGGCGCATTCCGTGAGCTGACCAAACTACGGGAAGAGGGCGTTATTCAATCCTGGGGGATTGGAGTAAACCGGACGGAGCCGATTGAGCTCGCTCTCGACCTTGAAGATTCCAATCCGGATATCAGCCTGCAGGCTACCCGTTATACGCTGCTTAACCACGAACGTGCGCTTCAGCGCTTGATGCCGGAAGCGGAGGCGCAGGATGTTAGCATTGTGGTCGGAGCACCTTACGGATCAGGCGTGCTCGCCGGCGGTTCCACGTACGAATACTCGGATATCCCGCCGGAAATTGCTTCCCGTGTCGAGCAGATGAAATCCATTGCTGAACGTCACAATGTGAGCCTGATTGCAGCGTCCCTGCAGTTTTCAGCCGCTCATCCGGCAGTGGCGGCTGTTATACCAGGAGCAAGTCGGCCGCAGCGTATTCAGGACAACCTCGAAGCATTAAACGCCGATATTCCTGCAGCTTTCTGGCAGGAACTGCGTAAAGAGAAGCTGGTTTCCCCTGAGGCGCCGCTTCCAATTAAAGAATAAATACGGTTAAATTGATAGCCGCCGTGCCTAAATACAGGCACGGCGGCTTTTTTTGCAGAAAAAGTAAAAATAGGCCGGTGAGCTCCGGCTTACTGAACAATTAGGGTGGCGGTCATATATGCATGTCCCTCACCGCATGGAACGCTGCAGTAAATGTTATACTCTCCGGGTTCTTCCGGGGTGAACGTTGCTTCTCCTTCCCCCTGAATGTCTACATCAAAGTTGTCAATAGCAAGACCGTGTCCGCCCTCCTGGCTCGTTAAGCTGATGTTTACAGGTTCTCCGGCGTTAACGGTGTATTCCTCCTGGTCGAATTCAAAGTCAGTAGCGGTGACCTCCATTGTTTGAGCATCGGCGTTTTCACTGGTGCTTTCGGATTCATTTCCTCCGTCACTGCCGCCGCAACCGGCCAGAAAAACAAATGAGGCAAGAAAAAGGGCTGATACAGAAAATTTCATCGTAAAGTCTCCTCTCGATATTAATATAAGGTGTTTCATACGAAAAAGGCTTGCGAAGTGCCATGATATCTGAGATGAAATATACGGCTGACTTCACAATTAGTGTAAAACATAATGAGAATAAAAGACAAAATTAGTCTTAATAGATAAAGAGAAATCATTTGAAAATGACGGAATATTTATTATTTTCAAAGCAGGATACTAGATTTAAAGACTTGATACCTTTATACTAGTTGTAGCTTCATGGATTTAATTGAATGAATTTTTAGGAGGAGTTACTTATGGCAAAAACAGTCTGGTCCGTGGACCCTGTACACAGTGAAATTGGATTTTCGGTAAAGCACATGATGATCTCAAAAGCGAAAGGCACGTTTGACAAATTTGACGCTACTTTAAAGGTGGACGTGGAAGACTTAACAGACGCAGAAATCGAAGTGGTAATCGATGTAGCGAGTATTAATACCAGTGATGAAAACCGTGATGGTCATTTACGGTCGGCAGACTTCTTTGATGCTGAAAACTATCCCAACATGACGTTTGTCGGCAAGGAAGTTAAAAAAACGGGAGAAAGTGAATATGACGTGACCGGAGATCTTACGATTAAAGGCACAACCAAAGAAGTTACGGTCGATGTTACGTTTGAAGGCCAAAGTAAAGATCCGATGAGCGGAAACATAGTAGCCGGCTTCAGCGGCCAGACAACCATTAACCGGAAAGAATTCGGTTTAACATGGAACGCTACGCTTGAAACAGGCGGGGTACTTGTTGGCGAAGATGTGAAAATTAATATTGAAATGGAACTGCATAAGCAGGACTAATGCTTAAGCGAACAACCATTAAAAAAAAGCCTTTTAGAGCTCTGTGGGAGACATCTAAAAGGCTTTTCTACGTAGCCTGGGCGGGGAAATTTTAAAAGGGGGGCTTATCCGTAGGCACCGGCAGCTAACAGCACAAGAGCAAAAAAGACCGCGAGCCCGACTGCAAGGCCAAAATACAACTTGATAAAATGCCACATAGCTTTGATCGCTCCTTTTAAAGGAAAGGTGAATGTTACTGCTGTGAAAGGTTTTAATAAAAAATCACAGGGATGAAACAGAGTGCAGACAGAGCATATAAAATTAATAATACCAAAAAGAGCAGGTCCTGCCCAGAAGAAGCAGACCTGCTCTTTTTAATCGAAAGCTGTATCAATTAAACGCTTCTATATTTAAGACGCTGAATTTACAGTGGTATATAAAATTTCGTTCAACTTTTTTTATTTTGAAGAGTTTTGTTTAAATCATCAAGGTCTTTCACATCTTTATTTTTGCCTTCCCTGATTTCTTTCCGATACTTATCGAGACGCGCTTGTTTTTCATCCAGCTCGGCCAACACTTTTGGACAATCTGTACTATTTTTCTTATTCATTTCAAGCCCCTCTTTCTAATAGTTATCACTAAATTCAGTATGTTGGATTTTTATAGCTTTTACAATAGGTAAATAGATGATATATGGTTCACCTGTTTAAAAATGGTAAATATGCAAGGGGGATAAAGGTAGTACATTTCACGAAGAAAGGAAGGGGTCTGTTGAAAGTAGTGATTTGCGCGAAAAAAGCAGCGCCCAAACTGTAAGGGCGCTGCCTGCTTATTAATTGCTTTCTTTCATTTTGTGATCATCATCGAGCACGGTTTCAGCAATGTTTACAGCATGATCACCGATCCGTTCGAGGTTGCTTAGGAAGTCTACAAATACAATGCCGGCGGAACCGGAGCACTGGCCTTCATTAAGGCGCAGAATGTGTTTTTTGCGCAGCTGCCGTTCAAGCCGGTCAATCTCTTCTTCCTGCTGCAGTACCTGACTGGCAATTTCGTGGTTATCCTGCCCGAGTGCTTCAATTGATTGAGAAAATGTACTCATGGTTAATTCGTACATCTGATTCAAGTCCTTGTAGGCTTCCGGGGAGAGGGTTACCTTATTGGAGACCTGATAATCCACGAGCTCCATCAGATTTTCTACATGGTCGCTCACACGTTCAATGTCTCTCGTAGTATCCATGAGAACCGAATGCTGGCGTGAGCTCTCGGATGAAAGAGATCTAGAAGAAATGCCGGTTAAATAATTGGTAATATTTTTATCCAGATTATTGACAGCTTCTTCATATTTAACAATTTTTTCGGCGCTTTTTTTATTTTTGGTTTCTAGATAGGATTCGCTTTGTTTCAATCCTTTTTCAGCATATTCCGCCATCCGGAGCGTCTCTAATTTAGCCTGATCGAGGGCAATGGACGGTGATTGCTGAATAAAGAGTGGATCAAGATGCTTTGTTGTGTAGTCGATTTCCTTTTCCCGGCTCGGAATCAGTTTGGTCACAATGTAGGCAAGAACCCCTACGAAAGGCACCTGAATCAATACGTTGGCGGCATTGAAGATTCCGTGCGCAAAGGCAATAGTCATTGGTGGATTTAATTGCAGTGCATCCTGCAGATAGCTGATGAATGCGGTGTATGGCACGAGCAGAATCAGCACGATCACTGCCCCTAGTAAGTTGAAGATCACGTGAACCATCGCGGCCCGTTTAGCTGCTACTGAGGCCCCAATGGCTGCAATTACGGCGGTAATAGTAGTGCCGATGTTATCACCAAAAAGGATCGGCAGTGCTGCTTCGAGGGGGATCGTCCCCTGGCTGAACAGTTCCTGGAGCAGGCCAATCGTTGCTGATGAGCTCTGCAGTCCAACAGTGAACAGTACGCCAACCAACACTCCGAGCAGTGGGTTTTCACTCATACTAATGGTTAAATCATTAAAGGCAGGTAAATCTTCTAGAGGAGCCACGCCTTCTCCCATTAACTTCAGGCCATAAAACAGGGCTCCGAAACCGAAAAAGGTCTGACCAATGTTGTTGGTTTTTTTGTTTTTGAAGAAAAAAATCATTACTGTGCCGAGGAATAAAATCGGCAGAGCATAAGCCTCTAAATCGATTCCGATAATAAATGCTGTAACAGTTGTTCCGATATTGGCTCCCATAATGACACCGATCGCCTGGCGGAGCGTCATAAAGCCTGCGCTGACCAGACCGACGGTTAAAACGGTGGTACTGGAGCTGGACTGAATAAGAATTGTAACTACAGTACCAGTAAGCACGCCTAAAAACGGATTACTTGTAAATTTATCTAAAAGGTTGCGAAGACCGTCACCGGCAATCTTTTGAAGCCCGTCTCCCATGAATTTAATACCGAATAAAAAGATGCCCAAACCACCGAAAAATGTAAACAAAAGCGTTTGAATATCCAAAACAATGATTCCTCCCCTTGATGTCTATCTAACACAGATTACTGCAATACCCTCTACAGTTTTAAAGCATGATAAGCTGTAGTGTAAATAAAGGAATTGTTAAGATTTTGTAAAGGGAGGGGAGAGGCTGCAGCAGGAAAGGAAATCCATTATAGGCAAGGGAGAAGGCAGGAAAAAATTCTTCGCTTTTATACATTAAAAAACAGACTCCTTTGGGTGGAGTCTGTTCAGATTGTAGACAAAGGCCTCCGAAAATGGATTTCGGAGGCCTTTGTTGTGCCATCGACAGAAAAAAGAAGCCCCAATAGACAAGCGCCTATTTGTCGCCACCGCCAGGTGGCGAGTTTTTTGAGATTCATCGCCGCATAAACAAGCATCGC